>JAMOOS010000253.1 GCA_027065245.1 Desulfuromonadaceae bacterium
AGCGTCGGTAAAATCAACAAGAGGGCACTGCGGCAGAAATACGCCTAACCGGCAGTGATTTTATTGTCAGTTGTTAATAATGTCGATGGGGAACCTGGCCAGTTCCCTGTCGACACTAGCCAAACACAACCCCTCTACCTTGGCCTGTGCAGCCAGCATACGGTCAAACGGATCACGATGCGGCAATTGCCACGCTCCAGCCATTTGAGCATGTTCGGTGCTAATCGCCAGCGGCTGGAATCCGGCTTTCTCGATCCAGAATGACACGTTTTCCGCCACTTGCGTAGCTTCAGGCAATTTACCCAACCGATACTTGGTGGCAATCTCCCAAACCGAAGCAGCACTGACAAAAATTTGATTGGTTGGCAGAGAAATTGCCGCTCTGATTTGTGTCGGCAAGCGTACATCATCAAACAGCCACCACAAGAAAATATGCGTATCCAGCAGCAAATTCATTTTTCCCATGCTTCCAGCTCCGCTTCCGGCAATGGCTCAAAAAAAGCATCTCCCACCGCACCTTTTGCAAGCCCCGGTTTACGTTCTGCCAACGGCGCTAGGGGAACCAGTTTGGCATACGGTTTGCCCGCCTTGGCGATAACAATTTCTTCGCCGCAATGGGCGCGTGACAACAAGCGGGATAATTGACTCTTGGCTTCCTGGACATTTACAATTTGCATAAGACACCCCCTTAAACAAACCATATATTACCATTATAATCAGACCTGTTGCAACGAATGGTCGCTACCCCGGCAGCCTTTTTACTCTCGCTATAAATCAACCGCTGCGATGAACATTTTTTTACGCCACAACAGGGCTCTTTCTGTTATAGTCGGCCAAAATGTAACGCGTGGAAGACGGTGCGATTCCGTCACGGGCCCGCCACTGTGAGCGCCGTTGATTTATAACGGCGTAAGTCAGATACACGCAGTACCATTATCGCCCGGCGCTACCCGTGGAATGGGGCGCTAGGTCGCTGCTGTGGATTAAAAACGGAATCCCCGCAATCTTGGAGAAAAGATTGCGGGGATTTTTACTGGCAGCAAACATGGCTCTGGCCGAGTTTGCTGTGGAGAATAGAAACAGATGCTGCTGACACTGGTGCGCCACGGTGCCCTGGATACCAAGTACGACAATTGCTACGTCGGCCGCCGCGACGTACCGTTAAGCGGCCGTGGCCACGCTCAGGCCGAATATCTCGCCGAGCATCTCCACGGCCGCGGTATCGACACGCTGTGGTGCAGTCCGGCGCTGCGCGCGCGGCAGACGGCGGCGCCTCTGGCCGCACGCCTGAACCTGGACGTGGAGATTGTCGCCGCCCTCAACGAAGTCGATTTCGGCCGTTGGGAAGGGCTGACTTTTGCGCAGATGTGTGAGCAGGAACCGGAACTGGTGCAACAGTGGGCTGATAACGCCGCCGATTTC
>JAMOOS010000254.1 GCA_027065245.1 Desulfuromonadaceae bacterium
GCGATAATTTCCCATCCTCGTATTTATTACAGCAAAGATGGCGGCAAACCGGGGACAGCCCCCATGCGGGGACAGTCCACGGTTTACCGCCCAATGTTTGTGGCCAATGAAACACCAATACTCCAAACAACCGGGCAACCACAGGGGATTGCCCCTACTTTTTACCGATAATCGCCCGCGCCACACTGTGGGTATGGTCGCCAATCTTTTCAAAATTGTGCAGCATGTCGATGAAAATCAGCCCCGGCGGCACTGAGCACTCGCCGGTATTCAGGCGCGCGATGTGGTTCATGCGCAGACGCTCCTCGATCTCGTCGATCTCATTTTCCATAGACTGCGCTTTCTCCTTGATGGAAAGATCCTTGTTTTCCAACGCTTTCTGAATAAAAGCCAGAAAGTCCCGCGTTTTCTGTGCCAAATCATCCATCTCCTCGATGGCCATCTGCGAAAATTTGATCTTCTGCTCCTGCTTGCGCTCCGCCAGCTCCCACAGGTTCTCGCAGTAGTCACCAACCTTCTCCAAATCGTTGACCATGTGCATCAGCGAGCAAATCTCCCTGGAAACATCCTGAGATATGGGACGCTGAGAGATGGCGACAAGAAAATTGATGATCTCACGCTGCAACATATCGAGCAGGTCTTCCTTCTGCTTCAACCCTTCGAGAATATGGCTATCGCAGGTCCGCATGTATTCGATGGTATCGTCCAGACACTCCAGACTGAGCTGCGCCATACGGTTGGTCTCGGCACGCGCCTGACTCAACGCCAATGGCGGCGTGTTGAGCACCCGGTTATCGATATACTGTAGATGGTAATCGACCTCCACATCCTCCCCCGGCACCAATTTACTGGACAACTTGGCCAGCACGCCGATAATAGGCAGGAACACCATCACATTAAGAACATTAAACAGAGTATGGGTGTTGGCAATGTGGCGGGCAATATATGGTTTATCGCCGATAGCCACTCCCAGATCGAGAGCCTGCTGCTGCGTGGTAACGACAAAATCGGCGTTACCCGGCGTGATCCATTCTACAAAGTGGAGAAAGTAGGGAAACAGCAGCAGCATATAGGCCACGCCGATAACATTGAACAGAAAGTGAGATACCGCCGTACGCCGCGCTGCCACGTTGGCGCCAATGGCGGCAATATTGGCGGTGATGGTAGTACCGATGTTCTCACCAAGAATCAGCGCCATGCTGCCCTCAAAGCTGAGCAGACCGCTGCTGGCCAGCGCCAGGGTGATACCGATGGTGGCACTGCTGCTCTGCACGATGATGGTAAGCAGTGCGCCGATACCAACGGCAAGTAGATGATTATCGCCAACCATGGTGAAGATATGACGGAATTCTTCACTATGCTTTACCGGGTCAAAAGCGTGCTTCATCACTGTAAGACCGTA
>JAMOOS010000255.1 GCA_027065245.1 Desulfuromonadaceae bacterium
CAGCTGGGCCCACCTGGATATCGCCGGCACCGCCTGGGAGGAAAAAGGCCGCCCCGGCTACCCCGTTGGCGCCAGCGGCTGCGGCGTACGCCTGCTGGTGGACTATCTGAGCAAATCTTGCGCTGCGATGAGTGTGGCGAACCTTACGGATTGAGGCGAAAAAGCCTACAGCTTCAGAACCCTAAAAAGGCTGCAAATCGCCTTATATCACACCATTGGGCAAATACCTGAACCAATGCTTTTCCACAGGTTTTGCTAACGAGCCAGGAATTTAAAATGATAAAAACATATTATTCAGATAAAAACATAAGACTATTCAATGGTGACGTCATTGAAATATTAAATGCTCTGCCAGATGAATGTGTCGATCTCATTTTTGCTGACCCACCATACAATTTATCAAATGGTGGGTTCACTTGTCATGCAGGCAAAAGAGTAAGTGTCAACAAAGGTAAATGGGATAAAAGCAGAGGAACAG
Organism: Desulfuromonadaceae bacterium; assembly: GCA_027065245.1. Classification (GTDB taxonomy): domain Bacteria; phylum Desulfobacterota; class Desulfuromonadia; order Desulfuromonadales; family Desulfuromonadaceae; genus Desulfuromonas. The sequence goes on from JAMOOS010000255.1 coordinate 479, forward strand.
CAGAAGATTTTGAATTTCATTACAATTGGATAGCGGCTTGCAGACGAGTATTAAAACCAAGTGGAACATTATGGATTTCTGGAACTTACCATTCCATTTATGCTTGTGGTTTTGCTCTCCAAAAACAAGATTGGCACCTGATTAATGATATTTGCTGGTTCAAGCCAAATGCAGCACCCAATTTATCTTGCCGTATGTTTACGGCAAGCCATGAAACCTTGTTGTGGGCAAAAAAAGATAAAAAAGCAAAACATTGCTTCAACTATCAACTAGTCAAAAATGGTGATTGGGATAGTGATTTTATAAAAAAGCCAAATAAACAAATGAGAAGTGTTTGGGCAATTACCACTCCTAAAAATAGTGAAAAAAAATATGGCAAACATCCAACTCAAAAACCTGAAGAGTTACTACGTAGAATTATCTTAGCTTGTACAGCCGAGAATGATATTGTTTTAGATCCTTTCTGCGGAAGTGCAACAACTGGCGTAGTTGCGTTAAAATATAACAGAAAATTTGCAGGAATTGATGCGGAAAAAGAATATTTGGATAATATTGCCATTCCTAGAATCAACGATATCATACAACGAGATGACCTATTTGAACTTCATCAAGAAGATACATTAAAAATATCAGAAAACAAAGCAGAATACAGTCTACTTCCGTAATAAAGGAATAATTATGGAACGAAACGAAGCAATAAGAAAATTACAGGAACTTGTTGGTAAAGAACTTCATGAACTTGCTCAACAGTATGGAGTAACCATATATCGAAATGGGAAAGTAAACAAAGGATGGGCAGGGCATGTTTTCGAACGCCATCTACAACTACCTATCAACTCGGCTCAATCACCTAATTTTGGTTCTTGGGAACTAAAATCAATTCCATTGAAATACAAGAAAAATGGAGAACTTACTTTCAAAGAAACCATGGCTATAACAATGATCGATCCTGTAAATGTATGCCAAAAAGAATTTGAAGATAGCCATCTATTGGCAAAGCTGAAGAAAGCTGTAGTAGTTGCGAGAATTGTAGGAGATAATGTTGACCAGCCATCGTATATACATTCTGTTGTTCAATTTGACCTTCAAGGTGAATTATACGACGCAGTCAAATCTGATTACAATCTTGTAAGAGATACACTATTAGACCCCGCAAAAGGTTTTGATGCTTTGACAGGGAGCATGGGCGTTTATATCCAACCGAGAACCAAAGGATCAGGTCACGGCTCAACTACGAGAGCTTTTTATGCAAGACCTAAATTCCTTAAAGAATTCATAGATATATAATTCCAACAAGGCGCTGTACCGTTTATGACCGGCAGCCTCCGCGATTGTTTTGGTATCTGCCGATATTGGTCTTTAAAACCTATTTTCGCTATGCGCCTCGTCTGGTCAAGTGCCCTGAGCATGGTGTCAAAGTTCCTGCCAGAATCTTCACGACCAGATAGGATACGCCTTTTAGGGCTGTCAAATTCGTTGTCGATTACGGCCTTGCCCACAGAAGCCTTGACGACGTTACTGAAACAGGCGTTGACGAAGTAGCTGTTAGCTAAAATACGCCCATTTTGTTCTGCAAGCCTGATATCAACCCCGCCAGCAATCCCCGTCCGCGTCCAACCACACGGCTCACCGCAGGCTGAGTTGTGCCAATCTCTCTGGCAATAGCGGTTGCCATCATCCCCAGTTTCTGAACGGTCCAAAAGCATAGTAAGCTGCGAGCACAAACCCGAACCGGTTGCTTGCTTGATCTCAAAAGATCGCCCTGCTCAATAGCAAAATAATCTGCAATAAACTGCACGATGTATTCGAAGGTAATCCCCTGTCTCTGGTAACAGACACGCTGATCCAGAAGTTCATTGGCTTGCGCCAGAACCGATTCAACGAAATCAAGCCAGATGCTCAAGAGATGCAATCTGCCGTGTGCGAAGCGGGTTCCAATGGATGTAGCGCACCAATTCGAGCAGGTAGGCGGTATCTTCCTGGCACAGGATCGATTTACATGGGCGTCCGGGTATATTGCCATACGCCCGGTTCGCTGCTTCTTGTTTAAATTCGTTGCTGAATGTACGCCTGTTCTTTTTACCCATTGGACACCTCTACTTTCGTGGTGACTATATCACATTAATGGGTGTCCGGAGATAGTAGACCTCAACACGAGCAGGTATGCAGAAAAAACAAAACAGCCGCTTCGCCATAGCAGGCGAAACGGCTGTTCATTTACTGGTTGCGGGGGAAGGATTTGAACCTCCGACCTTCGGGTTATGAGCCCGACGAGCTACCGAACTGCTCCACCCCGCGTCAATTTTTGTATGTTTTACTCCCCACGCGCCGAGCAACTCCTCCTTGTAACAAATCTATCGTCATCAGTCAAACAAAATCGCAGTTACTGCCCGGCAAACTGGTTGAGCAAGGCTATTTCCTTAGGCCAGCGTTCAGGTTCGGTTGTTTCGAGGATCAGGGGAATGTCGTCAAAGCGGGGATCGGCCATGATGTAACGGAAGCAATCCAGCCCCAGTTCGCCGTCGCCCAGGGGGGCGTGGCGGTCAACCCGGCTGGCAAATGCCACTTTGCTGTCGTTGAGATGCATCCCCTTGAGATAACGGAAGCCGACCACGGCGTCAAATTCTCCGAAAGTGGCGGCACAGGCGGCGCTGGTGCGCAGATCATAGCCGGAAACAAAGGTGTGGCAGGTGTCCAGACACACGCCGACGCGGCTTTTATCCTCCACCAGTTCGATGATGCGCGCCAGATGCTCAAAGCGGTAGCCGAGGTTGCTCCCCTGTCCGGCGGTGTTTTCTATTACCGCCGTTACCCCGCAGCTGCGTTGCAGGGCGATATTGACCGATTCGGCAATTCGTTGCAGGCAGTCATCTTCACTTAACTGCTTGAGATGGCTGCCGGGATGAAAGTTGAGGTAGCATAAACCGAGCTGTTGACAGCGCTCCATTTCGTCGCAAAAGGCCGCGCGAGATTTTTCCAGTTTTTCCACCTCTGGATGGCCGAGATTGATGAGATAGCCATCGTGGGGCAAAATTTGCTGCGGGGCAAAGTTGTGCTGGCGGCAGCTTGCCTTGAACTGCTCAACAACTGCCGCCGTCAGCGGCGCAGCGCTCCAGCGTTTTTGGTTTTTGGTGAACAAGGCAAAGGCGCTGGCACCGATGGCGGCGGCGTTTTTGGGCGCGTTAAACACACCTCCAGCGGCGCTTACGTGGGCTCCTATATATTTCATCGCTGTTTTCCTGTGCTAAAAATGATTGTAAACTGTCGACGCGGCATCACGGTAACATATAAAACTTTTACGGTCATCTATTTTTCCTTCTCATTCTTAACGAAAGCACCATAGCCATGGATAATTTCAATTTTACCACCACTTATCAGGTACGTATCAGCGATATCAATTACGGCAACCATGTAGCCAACGCTGCGGTGCTCAATTTTTTCCACGATGCGCGGCTGCGCTACCTGGCTGCTATCGGCGATTTTTCCGAGCTGGATATCGGCGCCTGCTAACCACAGATTCTGTGGAGGAGGCAAGGATGGCTGCCTAGTTTATCCTGATGGTTTTATACAGAAAGTTTTTGAATTTGTAGAAGATCTTGCGCTCGGCGTCGTTGCGGGGATCGCAGGCGTTGAGGGCGGTGGCCAGGCGTGGCATGGTGCGGTGGCCGTGGCTGCGTGCCAGCTCGATAACGGCAATTACAGTGGCACGGGTGATGTCGCTGGCGCTGTACGGTTGATATACGGCGTCCCAGAAGGTGGCGCCGTGGCTGGTGATGTCGGTGTAGATCTGTTGTGCCCGGCGTTGGGTAAGTGTGGTGGCGGCGTCGCTGTTTGCTGCGGATGGCAGGGCGCGGCTGATATCGGCGGCGCTGATTTCGTTGCCCTGGTGGAAGAACAGGGCGCGCAGCAGGATGGAGCGCAGCTCGCGGATGTTGCCGCTGTAGTTGTGCGCTTTGAGCAGATCGCAGGCGGCGGGGGTGAGCAGGGGCGGTTCGCCGGCATTGTTGTCGCCCTGGTAGACGCGGTACAGCTTGCCGAGAAAGTGGGTGCTTAAATCGGGGATGTCGTCGCGGCGTTCGTTGAGGGACGGTACGCGCAGGCTCAGCTCCGACAGGCGGTGGTACAGGTCTTCGCGGAAGCGGCCCTGCTCGATGAGTTGATGCAGATTTTTGTTGGTGGCGGCGATGAGCAGTACGCGGGCGTAGCGGGTGGTGTTTTCGCCCAGGCGGACAAAGCCGCCATTGTCGAGAAAACGGAGCAGCTGCACCTGGGTTTTCGGATCGGCGTCGCCGATTTCGTCGAGAAACACCACGCCGCCGTGGGCTTCTTCGAGAATCCCCTTGCGATCGGTGTGGGCGCCGGTAAAAGCCCCTCGCTTGTGGCCGAACAGTTCCGAATAAGTCAGCTCGCCGCTATAAGCGGCGATGTTGCTTTTTTTCAGCGGTAGCTGGGTGCCGTCGGTCTGGTGTTGATACATCTCGTTGAGACGCGAGTAGATGTTGTTGAACAGAAACTCCTTGCCGCTGCCGGTATCGCCGGTAATGAGGATGGATGGCAGCCCCAGGCTGGCTTCTTCGCCGCCGCCGCGCTGCCACGCGGCCAGACGGTTGAATAGCGGCGGCACCACCGTCTGAATAAACTCCACCACTTCAATCCCTTTTTGCGACTTGCCGATGATATTGCCCAGTTTGTAGGAGGAGATCTTCGGATCGCGGTAACCGACATCGCTGCGCAGGCGGGTTATTTCGCTGGTTAAAGCCTCGATGTGCTGCAGATCGAGCAGATGGCGGGCGATCATCCGTTCGATGATGTGGAGAATGCGCTGGTGTTCGGCGGTAAAATAGTACGGTTGTTCGCTGTCCAGACAGATAACCGCCAGCACGTTGCCTTCGCTTACCACCGGCACCGCCAGCTCGCTTTTGATTTCGCTGCTCAGGGCGCGGTAGAAGGTGTTTTCGCCGCTGGTTTCGGTGTTGGCGATAATTTGCGCCGAGGCGCTGTGGGCGGCGTAACCGGTGAGACTGCGCTGCTGCCTGGGCAGCTCGTGGCCGCCGATGCGGATGGGGGGGATGTTCTTTTTGCGCCATTCCTTGCTCTTGGCGCCGATGACGCGGCCATCTTCATCTTCTACCACCAGCCATTTGCCGTCTTCACGCTCTTCCACCAGAGCAATGCTGCCGGTGTCGGCGCCGATGAGCTCGGTGGCCTTGGAGAGTACACGGCTTAAAAACGGTTGCAGGCCGTCAAAGCGTTGCTGTAGCAGGTCGCTGATTTCGGCGAGAACCTGAATCTCCATGTGTTCGCCGCCGATCTCCTGAATTACCCGCTCGGCCATTTCGGCGTGGGCGTTAAGCAGACCACGTTCAAAAGCGGTAAACTTGTATTCCATGCTGGTGTAGTAGTTGACCACGCAGATAACCCGGCGGGTATGCGCTTCGTAGCGTGGTACCACATACAGCGATTTCAGCCCCAGCTGCTCGGTAAGATAGCGTTTTTGCAGATCAAGCTGATGCAGGTCGGCAAAGTACATCGGCTGGAGAAAATTGTCGTCGGTGATAATGCCGTTGGCGCCGATATAGCGCGACAGCAACGATTCTCCCTCGGCCAGGCTGATGAGATGTTCCTCATCGTAGAGTTTTTTAGCCTGTTTTTCCTGCGAGTAGGAGGCGAGAACCTGCAGTCCGGCGGCGGTGCCGTCGCCGGGGGCGGCGGGGATCAGCACCGAGGCCAGGGTGAGATTGTCGATGAGGCGCACCGCCGATTTTACCATATACAGGGCGGCGGCGTGTTTTTTCTGCTCGTCCATACGGCGCGCCAGCAGCAGTTGCTGATGGTATTTGCGCGCCTGGTTGAGTGGAGCGCTGATACGGGTGAAAAAATCGCTCAACTGGCGGCGCAGCTCGTTATCGGGCAGGTGGCCCGGCTGTTCGCTGTCGATGCATACCACGCCGATGGCGCGCCGGTTGTGCAGCAGCGGCAGCATACAGCTGGCACCGATGCGGTAGCGGCGTGCCAGTTGGCGGGCGGCGGAGCTGGTCAGGGTGGCGGTATCATTTTGCAGGGCGCTGCGGCGCGAGGCGTAGACGCGCGAGACGAGAAATTCGTCGCTGTTGATGGGGAAGGTATGCCCGCGCAATAGCTCAGCACCGGGACCGGTGGCCATTACGCAGCTCAGACTGCCGTTGGTGAGATCTTCCAGATAGATGCGCTGACGGGCAAAACCGCTTAAGCGCGGCAGTTCCTCCGCCAATACGTGGAGAATGTCGTCGAGATTTTCCTTGCCGTAAGCGGCGATTCTGGCGCTGAGGGCGGCACTTGCTTCCATAGCTGAGCTCCTTGTGAGTACTCAGTCATGTTAGCGGATAGCTCTTGTAGATGCCAGCACAAAACGGTAGAGTCATTTCAGCTCGTTAGCGAGGATAAATTGGCTGTAACCGGCATCGGAACCGAGGATGTGGGTTGACAACCAGCTTTTGAGAAAAGTAAGTACCTCCAGCGACATGGTTTTGTGCCCGTTTAAAAATTCCTGGTGCATAGCGCTGACCCGACCGATGAAATACTCGTGCTCGCCGCGGTGTTTGCCCAGGCGGGGGTAGTTGTGTTGTTCCATCCACTGCTCCTCGGCGGAAAAGTGGTGCTCGGCATACTTGAGCATCTCTTCGAGGATCGGTAACAGGGAATCGTTGTCGGCACCACAGATAAATTCGTCGTAGGTTTTATTCAGTAATTCGAGCAGACGCTTGTGGTGGTCGTCAAATTCATTATTGTACACAGAAAACTCATCATTCCATTCCAGTATTGGCATTGTTTGTGGCCTCACCTTTTTAATTAGCAAAAAACCCACAGTTTTTCTGTGTACACTATGTTTTTTGTCGTCAGATTGCAAGATGCAAAATAGGTGGAGTGTCGGGTTGATATTGCGCACTTTTGCTGTGCGCAACTGCGGCTATTTTGCTATACTGCGCAGCTCACAATGGATTTTGCACCGGTCAGGCCGGTGTCTGCGCAATGAGGGGGTGGCTATCATGTCCAGCACTTTGGGAACATTGTTCAGGGTATCAACGTTTGGCGAGTCACACTGCCCGGCAGTGGGGGCGGTGGTGGACGGTGTGCCGCCGCGCATGGCGTTGACGGCGGCGGATATTCAGGTGCAGCTCGACCGACGGCGGCCTGGAGCCA
>JAMOOS010000256.1 GCA_027065245.1 Desulfuromonadaceae bacterium
GCGCCGTTACCGGGCCGTGGCGACTGGAAGGCGACAGCGCCGCCTGCCACGGCGCCGTAGTCATTCCGGCTCTGGCCGAAGGAGATGAACTCTTTACCACCCTGAACAGCCTGGCCGCCAATCCGGTGCCCAACCTTAAACACTGGCTGGTGGCGGTTATCGTCAACCGCTGCGACGCCGACAGCAGCGCCGCCGCCAGCAACCAGCGCGATCTTGAACGGCTGCGCAACTACACCGGCCCGTTGCGCCTGGCATGGGTAGACGCCAACAGCCCCGGCCTGGCACTGCCGGACAAAAACGGCGGCGTCGGGATGGCACGCAAAATAGCCGCCGACCTGCTGCTGCCCCGCCTCACCGCCACGGCACCACTGATACACCTCGACGCCGATACCCCGGTGGCAAACAACTACCTGCCCGCCATCGACACCTTTTTCGCCGCGGCCAACCGCCATGCGGCGGTAATAAATTATCGCCATCGATCGGCAACAGACGCCACCGCCGCCGCCATCACCAGTTACGAAATTTACCTGCGTTGCCACGTACTCGGCCTGCGCTACGCCGCTTCCCCCTACGCCTTCCACACCATCGGCAGTACCATGGCCAGCACCGCCGCCGCTTATATCAGCGCCGGCGGCATGAACCGCCGCCGCGGTGGCGAAGATTTTTACTTTATGCAGCAATTGGCCAAATGCGGCCCGGTCGAGGCTATCACCGCCACCTGCGTCTACCCGTCGGCACGCATCTCCCGCCGCGCCCCCTTTGGCACCGGGCAGATTATCGCCGCCGGAAGCGACGCGGTGCGCTATTATCCGCCCCAATGCTACATCAGCCTGGATATCATGCTTAAAACAGTAAACCGCCTGATAGACGCCGATGCTGCAGCCATCCTGACCGAACTGGAACGGCCACGAGCAACGCATCTTGGCGTCACCGCGCGTTTTTTGCGCCGCGCCGGGTTTAGCGACGTATGGCAACAGCTGTGCGCCACCCACACCAGCCCACAGCGCCGCCGCCGCGCCTTTAACGAATGGTTCGACGCCCTCAAAACCATCCGCCTGTTCCACTACCTGGACCAGCACGGTTTTCCACGCGGCAACGCCGCCACAGTTCTGCCGCACCTGCTCCCCCTGCTGGGACTACCTGCCGCCAGCGCCATCGCCATGGATAACCTGCTGGAAACATTGCGCACGCTGGATAACCAGCCAGCCACGCGGTCACATTGACACCGGCGGCAATATTCTGAATTCCACTGTGGTTCTACCAGTTCTCTCCCAACAGCTCAAAATGCGCCTGGGGATGGATGCAGGCGGGGCATTTTTCCGGCGCATCGGGGCCATGATGCAGATAGCCGCAGTTGCGGCAGCGCCAGGCCACGGAGCCATCGCGGTAGAACA
>JAMOOS010000257.1 GCA_027065245.1 Desulfuromonadaceae bacterium
CTGCCGCATCGGCTAGCGCAGTTGTGCGCCGCCGTGGGGGCGCGCCTGATTCACATGAGTACCGACTGCGTGTTTTCCGGTCGGGACGGTAACTATCGGGAAGACGATTTTGCCGATGCCACCGATCTCTACGGACGCAGCAAGTACCTGGGCGAAGTGGCTGAGAGTAACTGTCTTACCCTGCGTACTTCCATCATCGGTCGCGAGCTGGCGCGGCGCGAGAGTCTGCTGGAATGGTTTTTATCTCAGGCCGGCGGGCGGATAAAAGGGTTTACCAACGCCATCTATTCCGGTTTTACCACCGGCGAAATGGGGCGGATTATCGAAACAATGTTGTGCGAATATCCTGCCGCCAGCGGGGTGTACCACGTATCCAGCGCCGCCATCGACAAATATTCTCTGTTGCTGTTGTTGCGCGACCGGCTGAATGTCGATGTGGAGATCGAGCCCGACGGCGCGTTTCGCTGCGACCGCAGTCTGGACAGCAGCCGTTTCCGTGCCGAATTTGCCTACCAGCCACCTAGCTGGCCTGAGATGGTGGAGGAGTTGCGTTTATGAAGGTTATGACCATTGTTGGCACCAGGCCGGAAATCATCAAGCTAAGCCGGGTTATCGCCGCCCTGGATTGCCACTGCGAGCATATTCTGGTGCATACCGGTCAGAACTACGACTACGAGCTGAACGAGATATTTTTCAGCGAGCTGCAGATTCGTAAGCCGGATTGTTTCCTCGCCGCTGCTGGCGATAGTGCCGCCGCCACCATCGCCAATGTTATCGCCGCCGCCGATACTGTGCTGGAGCAGTATCGCCCGCAGGCGCTGTTGCTGCTGGGTGATACCAATAGCTGCATGGCAGCCATTGCCGCCAAACGGCGCAAAATTCCCATCTTTCACATGGAAGCGGGTAACCGCTGCTTTGACCTGCGTGTGCCGGAGGAGATCAACCGTAAAATTGTCGATCATCTCAGCGATATCAACATGACTTACACCGAGCATGCGCGCCGCTACCTGCTGGCCGAGGGGATAGGCGGCGAAACCATCATAAAAACCGGCTCACCCATGGGGGAGGTGCTGGCGCATTATCGTCCGGGCATCGAGGCCAGCACGGTGCTGGAGCGCCTTGATCTGCGCCGCGACGAATACTTTGTTGTCAGCGCCCATCGCGAGGAGAACATCGACAGCGAGGAAAATTTCGCCGATCTGCTCGCCACACTGGATACGCTTGCCACCCGCTACCGTCTGCCGATTATTTTTTCCGCTCATCCGCGCACGCGCAAGCGGCTGGAATCGGCGGGGGTAGTGCTGGATGAACGGATACAATGCCTGAAGCCGCTGGGTTTTTTTGATTACATCAAACTGCAGAGCGCGGCGCGCTGCGTTATCTCTGACAGTGG
>JAMOOS010000258.1 GCA_027065245.1 Desulfuromonadaceae bacterium
GCCGGGAATGGCCGGCATGGAACTTTCGATACCGATATAGTATGAATAGGCGGTACCGGCCTTGATACGTACCCCTTTACCCTGCGCTTTCAAGCGGGTGTACACCGCTGCGCCACGCGCCACCGCTAGGTCGAAATCACTGCCGGGCAACTGGCGAATCTCCTCGCCGCCGAACTGCCGCAACAGGTCGAACACCCGCTGACGCAACGGCTGCGCCTTGAAAATGCCGCCGTTAAACAACACCGCGCTGGGGCAGATAAAACTCACGCCATCGCGCTCACGAATACGCTGCCGCGCCAGCTTTTGCAACTGCTCATTGGATTGCACGTTGATACAACTGCGCACCAGAAACTGCGCCAGATGGCGGCTTAGAACCGGATCCTGCGCGTAGGCCAGCCCCATCTCCTGCAGGCCGCCCTGGGTAACAGCGGGATGATCAGCGATTGATACCAGCGGCAGAAAACCGTCTACCACCACCTGCTGCAACAGTTCACGCGTCACATGGGTAGTGATGGTCTTGGCAAACAGGCTGGCGCCGCGACTGGGCACGGCAACGGGATAACGCGCGGCGGCGGGATCGCTGAACAGCGCCTCCTTGGCTACCCGGCAACCGTGAACAAGCGCCAGCATCTGGGCGGCGTCGAGCTCTTTGCCCTGCTGCTGCAACTGAGCGCGCAGGGTGTAGGCCAGAGCCAGGTCCATATTGTCGCCGCCGAGCAGAATGTGATCGCCGACACTGATCCGCTCCAGCTGCAGTTCACCGCCGCGCTCGGTTACGGCAATGAGGCTGAAATCAGCGGTGCCGCCGCCGACATCGCACACCAGCACCACGTCTCCCGCCTGCACCTGCTCGCGCCAGTCGTCGGCATGCACCTGCAACCAGTGATAAAACGCCGCCTGCTGTTCCTCCAGCAGCACCGCGTCCCCCCAACCGGCCGCGGCGGCGGCATCGGCGGTAAATATCCGTGCCACCTCGTCAAAAGAGGCCGGTACCGTAATCGTTACCTTGCAGCGGGACAAATCGGCGTCAACTCCCTGTCGGCGCCAGTGTGCCAGCAGGGCATAACGCAGATGGCGCAGGTATTCCTCCGCCGCCTGCAGCGGTGACACCTTGCGCTCCTCCAGCTCCGACTGCCACGGCAGTAACGGCGCCGTGGGATCGATACTGCTGTTGCACAGCCAGGACTTAGCCGAAGTCACCAGCCGCTGCGGTGACAGGGCTCCATGGTTGCGCGCCCACTCGCCCACCACCATGTCGGCGCGACTGCACTGCCAGCCCGGCGACGGCAGGCTGCGCTGCTCTTGCTCAGTGGCCAGATACAGTGCCGATGGCAGAGTGGGTCTACTGTCGATGGTACGCGCCGAAACCAGTTGCGCCACCGGCACCGTTTCCGCCACACCGTCGCCATCCAGCGGCGTAACGGCCAGCGCGCAGTTGGAAGTCCCCAAGTCGATACCGATGGCATACATGTACTGTGCGTCATCCATTGCTACCCCACGCTCAATCTATTACCACTTCGGCAGCGGCAATGATGGTGCTGGCAATCTTGACCTGTTCGCCATCTTCGATCACCTGCGGCAATTTGACACTGGTGGTTTTCCAGCCGCGATGCTGCACCTGGCCGTTGAACGGCGCGCTGTCCGGCACCCGCCCCACCAAACGGTAGGAATTACTGTCGTAATTATCGGCCAGAGAGATCTCCTCCATTTCGGCACCGGGATGAACCGCCTCGATGGTAAAACACTCCTTGATCACTTCGCAACAACCCTGGTGGACAATACGCGCCGCCGCGCCCACCGATTCGTTATCGTAGGCGGCAATATCATCCATGATAAAATCGACCAGGCGCCCCTTCTCCTGCAGCCGCGCCAGAAACTGCACCACGGCAGCATTACAGCTATCACTACTACTCACGCCAACGGCAGCCGCCGCAGCTTCGTGCGCTTTATCGTCGACAGTGTCATCTTCGGCATTCCCTTTGCGCACCAGCGCCAGCATCTGCAGCACCAGCAGCAACGACGGTGTCGCCACTGCGGCAATCTGCATATACTCGCGAAATTCCGGCGGTACTTCGCCGTAGAGGAGAGTACTTATAATTGCGATTGTCAGTAAGGTAAGAAAAACCAGCATGATATTCAATCTCCTTTGTCATCAGCCGTGGCACTGTAAATATGGTACCCGGCGCATTGCCACTGTCATCGTAGATGCAACAACCAGATGTCACACAAGGAACCTGGCGGATGTAGACAGCTCGAAGCGGAAATCGGCACCGGCCAGACGGCTTTGCCGCCGCGTCATGGAAAGTCCACCAGACTCCAAGGGAGAACTTATACCATTTTAAGCACTAAATGTTGACCAGGAATTGCCGCCAGCGGCAGAGATTATTTCGCCGCCGCAGCCAATGCAGACAAAGAAACAAAAAAAACAGCCGTCCGGGGACGACTGCCATATAAAAAAGGGGAGATGTCGAAGACACCCCAACAGTGGGGATCTCTTCAGTTCTGTTACTGATCTATGATAACTTCGCGCGCGTTAATACGGTAGTTGTAGGGTCGCTGTGTGTCAATGCCAAGTTCGCGCAGCAATTTGGCCACAGCCTTGGGCTTTTTGCCAAAGATTTTTTTGATGGGGATAGTAATTGCCATCGATTAACCTCCTGGTTTCAGTCTGTCATTGGTCGGAATATAACGACCAGCGCCTTAAAGTTAACCCGAACAGTCGTTCTTGTCAACAAAAATCAATATATTGTGGTAAAAAACGTTACCTGCGCTACCTGTTGCGGTGGCAGCATTTTTCTATGGCACACCGCTAATATTGTGTCACAAAAAACGCTGCGATAAACATGTTTATCCTCGACAAAAAGCACCTGCAGGACGTATAAGGATAAGTTGCGGCTTGAACTTTTTATTTACTTACACTAACGATGCCGCTTCGATCCATTACCCAATTCACAAGCAAATGGTATGCCATGAAAATAATTGCTCTACTGGGAAGGGAAACACTGCGCACGCTGGAAACGCTGGGACGTTTTGGCATGTTTTTGGCGCTCAGCCTGTACTGTGCGGTTACACCGCCCTACAAGGTCATGCCCATTGTGCGTCAGATCCGTTTTATCGGAGCCAACTCCCTGTTTGTCATAATGTTTACCGGTTTGTTTACCGGCATGGTATTAAGTCTTCAGGGTTACTACACCCTGACCAAGTTTGATTCGGTAGGATTCCTCGGCGCCGCAGTTTCACTGAGCCTTATTCGCGAACTCGGGCCTGTTCTCGGCGCTCTCATGGTGATCGGACGGGCGGGCAGCGCCATCTGCGCCGAGATCGGCATTATGCGTAACAGTGAGCAGATAGACGCCCTGGAGTGCATGGCCATAGATCCATACCGCTTTTTAGTGGTGCCAAAGATGGTGGCCGGCATTATTGCCATGCCGTTGCTTACGTTTATCTTTGACGTTATCGGCATTCTCGGCGGCTTTTTGATCGGCGTAGAACTGTTCGGAGTAAGCGCTGGATCGTATTTTCACGGCATGTATTCAGCAGTGGTATGGCATGATATTGAGATGGGACTGGTCAAATCGCTGGTATTCGGATTGCTCATGGTATGGATCTGCTCCGCCAAGGGATTCTACCTGCACAAAGAACGTGACGGCGGTTTTGGCGCCGAGGGCGTAAGCCGCACCACTACCAGTGCCGTGGTAATAGCATCGGTAGCAGTGCTGGTATGGGATTACCTCATCAGCGCCATTTTGTTATAGGGAAAATCCATGCGCACAGATAAAGATAACGATATCGTTATAGAACTGGACAACGTGCACAAACACTTCGGTGACCAGAAAGTGCTGAACGGCGTTTCATTGAGTATCCGTGCCGGCACTACCACGGTGATCGTAGGCGCCAGTGGCCAGGGTAAAAGTGTTATTCTCAAGCACATGCTCGGCTTGATGCAGCCGGACAGCGGTCAGGTAAGGGTCTTCGGCCAGAACCTGGCCATGGCGGGGAAAAAGGGGCTGCGGCAAATCCGCAGTAAATTCGGTGTTCTGTTCCAGAATGTGGCCCTGTTCGACTCCATGACCATCTACGACAACGTTGCCCTGCCACTGCGTGAACGCACCGCCGCAAGCGAGGACGATATTCGTCGGCAGGTTGAGGAAAAGCTGGCCATGATGGGGCTGAGCGACCACGGCGACAAATTCCCGGCCCAGGTAAGCGGCGGTATGCAGAAGCGAGCCGGTCTGGCGCGGGCGCTGGTTTTGAATCCGGAAGTGGTTTTTTTTGACGAGCCCACCACTGGTCTGGATGTGCGCAAAAGTAACGAAATATACCGCCTGTTTTTTGAAACCCAGACACAACTGCACTACACTGCCGTAATTGTAAGTCACGATGTGCCCAAAATATTCAAACTGGCCGACTATGTTACGCTGATGGCCAACGGCCAACTGCAGGGGTGCATGTCGCCGGAGGCATTTCAACTGTCGGGCAATGAATTGATACGAGAATTTGTCCTCGAAACCATGGGGCCTATATACAGCAGCGAAACCGAGGAGTTGCAATCATATGAAACGCCATAATGTAGAAATAATCGTTGGATTGTTCATGATACTGGGCTTTGCCTGCTTTGCCTGGCTATCGATCAAACTGGGCGATGTTGATCTGTTCGGCAAGAATGCCTACCATGTAGTTGCCCGTTTTGAATCTGTGTCAGGACTTAAGACCGGTGCCAGCGTCCAGATTGGCGGTGTCGAAATCGGCAAAGTGGCCAGGATATCTCTCGATCCCGACAGCTACGACGCTGTAGTCGATTTTGAAATAAATAACGGGATAGAACTGCAGGATGACTGTATTGCCTCCATCCGCACCGCCGGTATCATCGGCGATCGTTATGTCAGCATCTCGCCGGGCGGTTCACCGGTTACCATCGAAGATGGCGGTGAGATTATGGACACCGAATCGGCCATCAACATTGAAGAACTGATAAGCAAGTATATTTTCAACAAAGAATAGGCTGAAACCATGCGCACATTTACCGTCAGAATACTGCTGTTTTGCCTGCTCGCTCACGGGCTGACCGGCACAGTTTACGCGGTTAGCGCCACCACCATCACCGCACCACCACTACTGCTGGCAGCCGACGCCTCGTCTGCCGGGGATGAAGACCTGTACAACGACGATTTGTACAGTGACGATCTGTATGGCGATGAGGACACAGCCGATGACGACGCCCTCATTGCCGACCCGTTGGAAACGGTAAATCGCGGCGTGTTCTGGTTCAATGACAAATGCTATTTCTACCTGCTCAAACCGATAGCAAAGGGCTGGAGGATAGTCCCACAACCAGTCCGCACCGGTCTGGGCAACATGTTTGCCAATCTGAGCATTCCCATACACATTGCCAACGCCATGCTGCAACTCAAATTCGATTCCGTCGGCAGTGAAACCCTGCGCCTGCTGGTCAATACGACCATCGGTCTGGGCGGGTTCTTCGACCCTGCCGCTGATCTGTGGAAGATCGACGAAAAAAAAGAGGATTTTGGTCAGACTTTGGGCTATTATGGGGTGGGCGAAGGATTTTACCTGGTGCTGCCTTTTCTGGGCGCTTCCGATCTGCGCGACGGTATCGGCATGATTCCCGACAGCTACGCCTATCCGGTACGCTGGTTTGCCGACAACGAAGTAGTTCTGGGTGTCAAGGGGGCGGCGACGATCAACGGGGTCTCCATCGACCGCGATACTTACGAGAGCATCGTCAACGAACAGCTTGATCCATATCTGTTTATCCGCGACGCCTACATCCAGCACCGGCGGGCACAGGTAGAAGATAAATAAAATAAACACACAAAAAAGGATTTATATATGGCCTTGCGTATACTGATACTGGCACTGGCGCTAATATTTTCCGGCAATATCCTGGTCGAAGCCAGCGAACCCGCCCAAGCGGCTCCTTCTGCCGAAGTAGTGAAAGCCGGCGGCCCGAAAAAGCAGATTGCGGCAGTAGTTAACGCCATACTGGAGCAACTGCGTGATCCCGATATTCCCGCACAACAACGCCGCAACAATATTCGTGAGCTGGTACGCGGCAAGTTCGATTTCCAGACCATGGCCCAAGGGGCGCTGGGGCGCTACTGGCGCAAGGCCAGCGAAACCGAGCGCAGCCACTTTGTCGCCCTGTTTACCAAATTGCTGGAAGCAACGTACCTGGGCCGGGTAAAAGCCTACTCCAATCTGGAGGTGGTATTCGGTGAGGAGCGCATCCGCAAAAAACGCGCCGAAGTTGAATGCTTTATCAAGGATGGCAATACCGATATTCCCATCACCTATAAACTCATCCCCCGCGGGCAGACCTGGCTGGTGTACGATGTGGTTATAGAAAACGCCAGCCTTGTCCGCAGCTACCGCAGCAGTTATGCCAGCATTGTGCGCAAACAGGGAATGAATGGCCTGCTTAAACAAATGGAAGAGAAGCTTAACCAGCTTAAAAAAGCACCCGCCACACAGCACAAAAAGGATAAAAAATGATGCGCTGCAAAGAAACGGAAGATACCTGCCTGCAGATGAAGCGTGGTTTCCGTTTTTTCCATTTTCTCGACGAGAACGACATCCGTGAACTGGAGCCTTATTTCAGCTGCCGTTACCTGAAAACCGGTGAAGATCTGTGGCAGGAGGGGGAAAAGGGCGATTTTGCCGCCTTTATTGTCAGCGGCAAAATACAAAGCAGCAAGGCTACCGAATTCCCCGGTCGTCAGGTAGTAGTGGGGGTGTACGGCCATGAGTCACTCATCGGCATTATCGGTCTGCTGTTCGGCGAAAGCCGTCCGGTAACCGCTACCGCCATCGAAGACAGCCGCGTATTGCTGCTTAACCGCGATGACTTTGACGAAATCAACAACCGCAATCCAGAGCTCGGTGGCCGCCTGATGAAAGGGATGCTGTTCAGCCTCACCATGCGCCTGCGTCAATCTTACGAACGCCTGGCAGCTATCTTTTAACCACTACTCAAAATCCCGGTACAACAGACTCGGCTGAATACCGTTATTGTGCTGGTACTTGCCGTTGCCATAATCGCGGTACTCTCCCTCGATGGTGTGGTAAAAAATCTGACAGATCTCCACACCGGCATAAATGCGAATGGGTTGAACACAAAACATCTCTAAAGTCCAGTAACCACTGAACCCAACATCGCCAAAACCGGCGGTAACATGGATAAACAGCCCCAATCGACCTATAGATGAGCGCCCCTCCAGCATTGGCACCAGATTTCTGGTGACGGTATATTCTGCGGTGCGTCCCAGATACAGGCGTCCGCATTCCAGCACCATCCCCTCCTCTGGAATAACGACACTGCTGGTGGCGGCAGGCTGCTTCATATCCAACACCGGCTCGTCATACACCAGCAGTTCATCATGCAGACGCAGGTTATAGCTGTTGGGATTAAGCTGCGCCGGATTAAACGGCTCGATAGCGATATCACTGCCGAGACGGCGCTGAATCTCAATACCGGAGAGAATCATCACTTACTCCGCATGGATGTTCAGCTTGCTGGTAATATTGTTGTGCACCCAGTGCTTGTCCCACCATTCCACCGGATTCACCGGCACACCACCAACGATAACGCCAAAATGGAGATGGTCGCCACC
>JAMOOS010000259.1 GCA_027065245.1 Desulfuromonadaceae bacterium
GCGTCGTACAAAGTTCGCCTACCTGCGCCCACTTGCGTTATAAGCGTTTGTTCAAGATTTTGACAGCCGACATTTGTGCTTTCATCCTTGAATAACAGCTTTTGCCTTGGGGCGTTGTCGTTAATTAAGGAGATATCTACTGTGAAAAACTTCAAAGTAGCCAATAAGATTTTTATCCTCAGTTTTGCCCTGATAGCGGTATTCAGTGTAACAATTGGTTTGACCTATCTGCAGTTGCAGGACAGCATGTACTCGGCCAAACAGGAGGAGATTCAGCACACCGTGGACGGGGTGTGGGGGGTTATCGATTATTACGCGTCCCTGGAGAAGAGCGGTGTCATGACCAGGGAACAGGCGCAGAAAGAAGCGCGTGAGGCGGTCAAGCACACCCGCTTTGCCGGTGGCAACTACTTCTGGATTCAGGATACTACCCCTACCATGATCATGCATCCCATCAAGCCGCAGCTCGATGGCAAGAACCTGTCCGGCATCACCGATCCTCACGGCAAGGCATTGTTTATGGAAATGGTCAAGGTCGCCAGGGATAGTGGCGGCGGTTTTGTCAGATACGCTTGGGCCAAGCCAGGGTTTGACAAGCCGGTGGACAAGGTATCGTTTGTCAAGTTGCAGCCGGATTGGAACTGGATTGTCGGTGCCGGTTTGTATCTGGATGATATCCAGACCGAGCTGTACGGAGTGTTGTACAAAATTATTATCACGGTGATTATCGTAATTATCCTGTCTATTGTTGTCGTCACTCTGGGGGCACGCGGGGTATCGCGTCCGCTTAATAAAACGGTGGAGATGCTCAAAAATCTTGAGGCTGGGCGGCTGTCCATGCGGCTGAATCTCAATCGGCGCGACGAAATCGGTCAAATGGCGGACAGCATGGACTCCTTTGCCGACAGTCTGCAGCACGATGTGATCGCAGCGCTGAAAAAACTGGCCCAGGGTGATCTGACCTTTGAAGTGACAGCGCATGGACCAGACGATGAGCTGCGCAACACCATAAACCAGCTTGGTCACGAGCTTAACGAGATGATGGCGCAAATCCTTACCGCCAGTGACGAGATTGCCTCGGCGGCGGCGCAGGTTGCCGATACCAGCCAGTCGTTGTCTCAGGGGGCAACCGAACAGGCGGCTAGCATGGAGGAGATCTCCGCCTCATTGCATCAGAGCTCATCGCAGACCAACCACAATGCCGAAAACGCCAAGCTGGCCAATCAGCTGTCGGAAGAAAACAAGATAATGGCCGAGCAGGGCAGCCAGCACATGGGCTCCATGGTGGAAGCCATGGAAGATATCAACGCTTCCAGTCAGGATATCTCCAAAATTATCAAAACCATCGACGAGATTGCCTTCCAGACCAATCTGCTGGCCCTCAATGCCGCGGTAGAAGCTGCGCGGGCCGGTCAGCACGGCAAGGGGTTCGCCGTGGTCGCTGAAGAGGTGCGTAATCTGGCGGCACGCAGTGCCAAGGCGGCGGCGGAGACCGCTGAACTTATTGATGGTTCGGTACAGAAAACTGCCAACGGCAGCGAAATAGCACGCAATACCGCCGAAGCACTGGAAAAAATTGTCACTGGTGTAGGCAAGGTTACTGAGCTGATTAGCGAGATTACTGTTGCAAGTAACGAGCAGGCGGAGGGGATTGCCCAGACCAACGAGGGTATCGCCCAGATCGATGCAGTGACCCAGCAGAATACCGCCAGTGCCGAAGAAAGTGCCGCAGCAGCGGAAGAACTCTCCGGTCAGGCCGCGCAACTGCGGCATATGCTGCAACGTTTTACCTTGCGGCAGAATTTTACCCGTATGTCGGCAGCACCAGCTGCTGCGGCGTCGGCTCCCGTGGCTTCATCGGCTGGGGATGTGCCGCCTGCGCAGCCGCAGATTGCTCTTGATGACGATGGATGGGGTAAATCCTGATTTGCCAAAAGGGAAGAAACGCCGTTTTCTCTCTGTGCCCTTTCTCCCGTTAGCGGGGGAAGGGGCTTTTTTGTCGTTGGACAAATTGCGCTGAACAGACTATAAAACATTGAACATGCAGTGTTGTAGAATGTGCAGGAGATGCTTTGATGGCTGATGCCACCGTGCGCGAGAATCACATCGCCAGGGAGATAATAACTGTATTGCAGCAGCGAGACGGGTTGCGGGTGGAGTTCATCGCTGCCGCCCAGCCGCCGTTTGCCGGTTTGCTGAATATCAGCGGTGAGTGGGGCGAGGTGAGCAGGCCGGTGATTTTTGCCTGGCGCATTACCCCGCAGCAGGGACGTTTGCTGCTGTTTCAGCTCGAGGCACTGGCGCAGCATGAACCACTACTGCTGGCCGATTACATCAGCGAAAACCTGGCGGCGCAGTTGCGCGAGCACGCCATCGCCTATTTTGACTGTGTCGGCAACGGCAGCCTGTGGGCGGCGCCGTTTTTTTACGAAGTATCGGGACGCAAACGCAAGGCGGCGCGCCTGTTGCCCAACCGCAGTCAACAGGCGGCAGGGGCGAAAATTATTTTCCAGCTACTCAAGCAGCCCCATCTGGCTGCTGCCACCTATCGCGATATTGCCGCTGCCGCCAATGTCGCACTCGGTGCCATCGGTGCGGTGCTCAAAGAGCTGCGCGCCAAGCAATTTATCGCCAATGCCGCTGGTGGCTGTGTCTGCAATATGACGGCTCTGCGCCAGCTATGGGAGCGTGCCTATCTGGGGCGGTTGCGGCCGGGGTTGCACATTGAGCGCTGCAGCTTAAGCTCACCGTGGCGGCTGGAGGAGTTGCCGGCGCTGATTCGTGAGCAGCATCTTGAGGACGAAGTGCTGCTGGGCGGAAAACTGGCGGCTTCATTTTACTGTGAAAATGTAGTGGCCGACAGTGCGGTGCTGCACATGGCACGCAAAGGGGCTCTCAAACAGATGTTGCGTTTGCGCCTGGTGCCGGATGCCAACGGTCCGATAACAGTGATCGAGCGTTTCGCCGCCAACGATGCTTTTGAGCAGCGCTCGCCGGAGAATCTGCAACTGGCCGATCCGCGTCTGGTGCGCGCCGAACTGCTGTTTGGTGACGATGAGCAGCAGGTGGAGCTGGCCGAAACCATTGCCCGGTTGTATCTGGCCGGATATGAGCAGCAATATTGCGCTGTGGCGCCGGAGGAATGAACGGACTGATGAAAAACAAGTTGATTTTGTTCCTGGCCACCAACGCCGGGCTGGGGTATGCGCCGGTAGCGTCGGGTACCTTTGGTACCCTGATGGGGATTGCGCTATTTTATCTTACTGCCGATTTGGCGCCGATTGCTTTTGCTCTGTTCTGGCTGGCGTTGCTGCTGCTGTCGTTCTGGTGCAGTCAACGGGCGGGGGAGATTTTTGCTGTTAGCGACGATGGCCGCATTGTTATCGACGAACTGGCCGGATACATGACTACCGTTGCTTTTCTCCCTTTCAGCTGGACGGCGGCCATCGCCGCTTTTCTGCTGTTTCGGTTGTTTGACATCTTTAAGCCGTGGCCGGCGTGCTGGTTTGACCGCCAGGTTAAAAACGGTGTCGGGGTGGTGATGGACGACGTGGTGGCCGGAGTGTACGCCGCTCTGTGTCTGCGGGGGGTGCTATGGTTGCTGGCCTGATCGACTCAGGTGGCGTGAAGCGTGGCGGCGCCGATGTTGTTGTTATAGCCATTGGTGACGAGTTGCTTAACGGCGCTGTGGTGGATAGCAACAGCGCTGTCATCGGTGCGGCGCTGCGCAGTGCCGGTTACCGGGTGGCGCAGGCCTTTACCCTGCCGGACAACAGTGTGCATATCGCCGCGGTGTTGCGTCATCTGGCTGGAGACAGCGCCGTGGTGATTGTCAGCGGTGGCCTTGGTCCCACCCGCGATGACGTGACCGCGCGTGCCGTGGCGGCGGCGTTTCATCTGCCCCTTACCCTTAACGAAACCGCGCTGGCGCAGATTGAGGATTTTTTTCGCCGTCGCGGGCGCGATATGCCGCCCGGCAACGAAAAACAGGCGCTTATCCCCCACAAGGGCAAAGTGATGGATAACCCGGTCGGCAGCGCGCCCGGTTTTATAGTCGATCGCCACCACACCCTGTTTTTTTTCCTCCCCGGCGTGCCGGAGGAGATGGCGGCCATGTTGCAACGCCACGTTCTTCCGCTGGTGCGCCAGCGTCTGCCCGCAGCTGATGTGCTGTGCGAGCGCAGCTACCAGCTGCTGGGGATTGCCGAGGCGCAGTTGGAACGGACGCTGGCCGCGGATGAAGCTTTTGCCGATCTGGAGGTGAGTTTTCGCCTGCAGGTGCCGCTGGTGATTGTGAAGCTGCATGCTGTCAGCGGCGATAGCAGTCACCTAGATCGCGCCGAGCGGCGGCTGTATCAACTGTTTGGCGCTGCCGTAGTTGCTCGTGGGGACACCTCGCTGGTGCACAGCGTGGCGCAATTGCTGCGTGGCGCTGATCATACTCTGGCGGTGGCAGAGTCGTGTACCGGTGGCCTGATAGCCAAGCTGCTTACCGACGTACCCGGCAGCTCGACGTTTTTTTGCGCCGGGGCGGTTAGCTACGCCAACGAGGCCAAGCAGTATATGCTTGGTGTTCGTGCCGAGGTGCTGGAGCAGCACGGCGCCGTCAGTGCCGAATGCGCTCATGCCATGGCGCTGGGGATGCGCCGCAACGCCGGCAGCGATTTCGCCCTGGCGGTAACCGGCATCGCCGGACCGGACGGCGGCAGCGACGCTAAACCGTGTGGCACGGTGTTTATCGCTCTGGCGCAGGCCAGTGGCGTAGAAGTGCGGCGGCATCATTTTTCCGGCTCGCGTGAGCGGGTGCGCCTGAGCAGCGCTTATACAGCGCTTAACTGGTTGCGCGTGACTCTGCTACAGCGCGCCGGGCAGGCGGAGTGCTGAACAAGGCGGATGCGTCACAGGTGATAAAATCCTGAATCTGGTTGAAATAAACGGCGTATTTATGCTATCCGTTAACATTTAGGCAATGTGGGTTGTTGAGGCTTGCGCCGCTGCGCATGCGGGGTGGCCGACATTTATCAGAAAGTGAGTAGAACATGACGGTTGACAATCGTAAACAGGCGATAGATCTGGCCATGGGGCAGATAGAAAAACAGTTCGGCAAGGGTAGCATCATGCGCCTGGGCGAGGATAACGTCATGCGGGATATTTCAGTGATTTCCACCGGCTCCATCGGCCTGGATATCGCTTTGGGCATTGGCGGGGTGCCGCGCGGGCGCATTGTGGAGATTTACGGTCCCGAGTCGTCGGGTAAGACCACCCTGGCGCTGCACATTATTGCCGAGGCGCAGAAACACGGCGGTATTGCCGCTTTTGTCGATGCTGAACACGCCCTCGATATGACCTACGGGCGCAAGCTGGGTGTCAATGCCGACGATCTGCTGGTATCCCAGCCCGATACCGGCGAGCAGGCGTTGGAGATCACCGAGGTGCTGGTGCGCAGTGGCGCCATCGACGTGCTGGTGGTGGATTCGGTGGCGGCGCTGGTGCCACGGGCCGAGATTGAGGGCGAGATGGGCGATTCCCACATGGGACTGCAGGCGCGCCTGATGTCGCAGGCGTTGCGTAAGCTTACCGCCACCATCAGTAAATCCAACTGCTGCGTGATTTTCATCAACCAGATTCGTATGAAGATTGGCGTCATGTTCGGTAATCCGGAGACTACCACCGGCGGTAACGCTCTCAAGTTCTATGCGTCGGTGCGCATGGATATCCGCAAGATCGCTACCTTGAAACAGGGGCAGGATATTATCGGCAGCCGCACCCGTGTAAAGGTGGTTAAAAACAAGACCGCGCCGCCGTTTAAAGAGGCGGAGTTCGATATCATGTACGGCGAGGGGATCTCCAAGGTCGGTGAGCTTATCGATCTGGGTGTGGCCAATGATATTGTCAACAAAAGCGGTGCCTGGTTCTCTTACGGTAACGAGCGTATCGGCCAGGGACGCGAGAACTCCAAACAGTACCTGCTCGACCACCCGGAGGTGGCCGCCGCCATCGAAGCGCAGGTGCTGGAACTGTACGGCTTGAGTCCCATTGAAGAGGACGAGTCTGCCTCGCAGGAGTGATGTTATGGAACTGAACGCTATTCTTGCCATGGCGTTGAAGGCCAACGCCTCGGATATTCACATCAAGGTCGGGCTGCCGCCGGTGTACCGTATCGACGGCTCCCTGCGTCCGCTGCCCAACGCCGAGCGCATTGCGCCGGAGGTGGTGCGCAAGATGGCCTACGCCATGATGAGCGACATCCAGCGCGAGCGTTTTGAAAAACACGGAGAACTCGACCTGGCCTATGGTGTGAAGGGGGTAGGCCGTTTTCGTGTCAACATGTTTACCCAGCGCGGTTCCATCTCCATGATTCTGCGTACCATCCCCTACAATGTGCAGAATCTCGATGAATTGCGCCTGCCGCCGGTTATTAAAAAACTCACCACCGAGCAGCGCGGTCTTATTCTGGTTACCGGTACCACCGGTTCGGGTAAATCTACCACGCTGGCCAGTATGATCGATGCCATCAACGCCAACCGTACCGCCCACATAATCACCATTGAGGACCCAATAGAGTTTCTCCATCGCGACAAAAAGAGCATCATCAATCAGCGTGAAGTGGGGGTTGATACCGAGACTTTCTCCACCGCGCTCAAAGCGGCGCTGCGTCAGGACCCGGATGTGATTCTGGTCGGTGAGATGCGTGATTACGAGACCATTGAGACCGCTCTTACCGCGGCTGAAACCGGTCACCTGGTATTGTCCACCCTGCATACCGTCGATGCCCAGGAGAGTATCAACCGTATTGTCGGCGCTTTCCCGCCCTATCAGCAGCGCCAGATTCGCCTGCAATTGTCGGCGATTCTCAAGGGGGTTATCTCCCAACGGCTGGTGCCGCGCGCCGATGGCAAGGGACGGGTACCGGCGGTGGAGGTGATGGTTTCCACCGCCCGGGTGCGTGAGCTCATCGACGACAAGGAAAAGACCAAGATGCTGCGCGATACCATCCAGCAGGGCTACGATACCTACGGCATGCAGACCTTCGACCAGTCGCTGATGGGACTGCTCAACCAGAAACTGATCACCTATGAGGAAGCGTTGCGTCAGAGCACCAATCCCGACGATTTCAAACTCAAGGTGTCGGGTATCTCCTCGTCGTCTGATCTTACCTGGGACCAGTTTGGCGACAACGTGGGAGAAGAGCAGAAGGGCTAGCCGTGGCAGAAGCCGATCCTTTTGCCCTGTGTCTGCGCTATCTGGCGTTGCGTGATCGCAGCGAACAGGCGTTGCGCGCCTACCTGCGGCGCAAGGGCTACGGCGGCGCCGCCATTGACACGGCGCTGGAACGCTGTCGCGCCGCCGGTTACATAGACGATGAGCGCTATGCCGCCAGTCGCTGCGAGCAGTTGTTGCGTCGCGGTATGGCCTGCGCCGCGCCCATGGCGCACAAGCTGCGCGGCGAGGGGGTAGATGGCGCCGTGGCTGCCGCAGCGGTGGAGCGTTGCCGTGCCCGCCACAGCGAGGCGGAACTGTTGCGCCGGGTGGTGGAACGCCGCTGGGCCCATGTAGATTTTGGCAACCTCGATCAACGCCAGCGCCGCCGCATTGTCGCCTACCTGCAGCGGCGCGGTTATACGTT
>JAMOOS010000260.1 GCA_027065245.1 Desulfuromonadaceae bacterium
CTTGTGGGGTGTGGCGCTGTGTGGCGCGGGAAATGGTTACTTTTGTAGGAGCGGTCTTAAGAGCGCGATTGTTTAATCGGTAAAACCCGTCTGCAAGGGCGGGTTTTTTCTGTAGTCGATTGTTATGGGTAAATCGGGACGGTAATGAAGTTTTTTTTGAGTGTAATAGGGGTGGTGCTGGTGTTGGAGGGGATCCCGTGGTTTCTGTCGCCGCAGGGGTTTAAGCGGATGCTGTTGCAGATGTTGCCGTTGCACGACGCTACTTTGCGCCTGATGGGACTGGGGCTGATGCTGTCTGGTCTGCTGGTGGTGTTTGTGGCGGTGCACTAATGGATGAAACGGCGCTGCTGGTCAGCGATTTTGACTACCATCTGCCCGAAGAACTCATCGCCCAGCATCCGGCTGTGCAACGCGACGCGTCGCGCCTGATGGTGGTTGATCCCGCCCGGCAAGACATTACTTCTACTACTTTTTCCGCAATTAGCACCTATTTTGCCAGCGGTGATGTGCTGGTAATCAACGATACCAGGGTAATTCCGGCGCGGCTGTTCGGGCGCAAACTCAGTGGCGGCAAAGTAGAGGTGCTGCTGGTGCGCCGTCTGGAGGGTGATGAGGAGCTGTGGCTGTGTCTGACCCGTTCGTCCAAAGGGTTGCGTGTCGGCACCCGCCTGCTGCTGGCCGACACTCTGGCGGCGGAGGTGGTAGAGGTGGGCAGCGACGGTTATCGGCATATCCGGTTTGACTGTGACGGCGATTTTTTTACTCTGCTGGATGAAATCGGTACCCTGCCGTTGCCGCCGTATATCACCCGCGCTCCCGAAGCGGCCGATATGGAACGCTATCAAACCACTTTTGCCAGTAATCCGGGAGCGGTGGCGGCGCCCACCGCCGGGCTCCATTTTACTGCGGAGACTTTTGCCGCCCTTGAGCGGCAGGGGGTGGAAATCTGCCGCGTTACTCTGCATGTTGGCTTGGGGACATTTCTGCCGCTGCGGGTGGAGAAGGTGTGTGAGCATAAAATGCACGCCGAGTATTATCACATCCCGGCCAGCAGTGCCGCCGCTATAAATCGTGCCCGTAGCGAAGGGCGACGGGTGGTTGCTCTGGGCACCACTGCGGCGCGTACCATCGAGTATGCCGCCGCCGCTGGTACAGTTCAGCCCGGCTCCGGCCTGGCGGATATCTTTATCTATCCCGGCTACCGCTTTCGGGCGGTGGACGCGCTGGTAACCAATTTTCATCTGCCGCAGTCTACTTTGCTGATGCTGGTAAGTGCCGCCGCCGGGCGGGAGTTTATCCTCAGTGCGTATAAACAGGCGGTGGCGGAACGCTACCGTTTTTTCAGTTATGGTGATTGTATGTTTATTACTTCCGTTGTCGCTGGAGCGC
>JAMOOS010000261.1 GCA_027065245.1 Desulfuromonadaceae bacterium
TGGAGTAATCGGGCTGGTAGTGGATTTGGCTGCTGGTGACACCGAAAAAACGCAACAGTTCCTGTTCGCCGGCTCCGGCGCTGGCGCTGTCGATAAGGCCGTCGAACTGGTGATGCCACTGGCCGCTGCGCAGCCACGAGGTAACCAGCCCGCCACCGACGCCGATGTGGATGTGAGGGGCGTGGCGGCGGATAAAGCCGATGATGGCAAAGGCGCAGCAGGCTTGATTGATGAAGTTGATGGAGATGCCGACATAAGCTGGATTGGTGTCGGCCAGCAGTTGCTCAAGACGGCGGGCGAAAAAGGGGTAGAAGATGTTGCGTTGCGGTTGCTGTGCCGCCAGAAGCAGCTCGGCGCTGTGGTGGGCGCTGCAGTGGTTATCCTGATAATTGCCTAAACTGAGAGTTGTGTCGTTGCCAGCGTGAAGATGCAGCACCCGGTTAAGGTCGGCAACGGCGCGGCGGTGGCGGTCGGGGCTGGCATAGGTGGCGGTGCTGCGCAGGGCGGTTATGTTGGCGTCTACATGCTTAAGGGCGCGTCTGCTCCAGGTGTCGGCGGCGCTGTGCGGTTGCCGCAGCAGGTACAGTTGCGCCTCAATATTCAGATCGACACTGGTGCAGTTGATGGCGTGGGCGCGCAGGGCACCGTGTAGACGGGTGATGCCGGCCGGTGGCTCGCAGCCTTTGGTGATGGGGGGATACAGCAGAAGTGCCCCTTGTTGTTTACAGTCGCTCAAGGTTTATCAGCCGGTTGTTGTCAGCAAAAGTGAGTTTAAAACGGCCCTTGATGCCGTCGTGGCGCAGGAACGGACGCAGGTGGCGCGCCGGCAGGCGTATCCGTCTGCCGTCTTCAGCTGTTACCGTTACGCTGCTGGCGCTGCCGCGGTAATATTGGAGAAATTGCTGCGGCGAAATTTTAATATTGAAGATGATTTCCGCCATGATTTCACTCTCCACAGCTGTTGTGGATAACTATGGTAAAAGGTGCTGAACAGGGGGCGGACAGCCTTGATTTATGGGCATTTGTGCAGATTGCATAAAAAATAGGCATTTGGACAATATCTAAATATATCAGTAGGTTAGCTTTGTTATTGTGGTCGAATAAGGCCGTTTTTCAACCTTTTTTATCCGTTTCCGCCTGCAGCCACTGTTTAAGGCGCTTCATGCCATCCTGGTAGGAAATCTGTACACTGTATCCAAAGTCGCGGCGGGCGGCAGTAATATTAAACCAGTGGGCGGTGGCCAACTCGCGGGCCAGAAATCTGGTCATGGGCGGTTCGCTGTTTTTGCCCAGTAGACGGTACGCCTGTTCCAGAATAAATCCGGCGGAGTAGGCGACTGAAAACGGTACTTTTTTTTCCACCGGAGCGATATCGGCACAG
>JAMOOS010000262.1 GCA_027065245.1 Desulfuromonadaceae bacterium
ACGATGTAGTCGTCACCGTCACGAGCAATGACCAGCAGATTATGAGCGTTAAAATGAAAGCGCAGCGCCGCCGGAATATACGGCAGCCAGAATACGCTGGTCTGCAACCCTACCACTCGCCCCTGCTCCAGCATGTCGTCCAGCTCGTCCATGGCTCGTTGCCGGTCGCGGTAGCGCTTACAGCGCATGGCGCAACCGAGGGTTTTATCCAGCCGTGCCAAAATGGCACCGGGGCGGCTGCGATAGGTTACCAGAGGAAAACCATTGAGTTTGATAAAGGGTACATAGCCAAAAAACAACCCGGCGCCAACACCGAAGGCCAGCGCTTCCGATATATCCAGCCCGGCCTGATGCAGCAGCGCCGCCGCCGCGCCGCTTTCGCAGTGGGCCGCCTGGCGATGGACAAACCCCGGCGGCAGCGCAACGATGCTTTCAGCCATTTTCGCCTCCGCTCGTGTGGGGCAGATCATCATGTTCGGGCAACTGTTCCAGTTGTTCGGTGCTGATTTTGAACAGACGGGCGTAATTGCGCCGCTGCTGCTCATCGAGACGGGCAAAAAAACGCGGGCGCAGATGCAGCGCCACCCGCCAGCGCGCCACACCGCTGTAGGCGGCCAGCAAGGCGGTGTTCATCTGGGCGCGTACCATGTAATAGGCCAGGGGGCTACGCTGTCGGGCCGCGATTTGGGCACGTACCTGCTGCAACTGGCGGCGGATATCCTCCCAGGCTATTGCATTGGCGCTGTCCACTGTTTCCCAGCCGCTTGAAGGGGCGGTACAGTAGCGGCCATCCTCGTCGACTGCATAAGCCAGCACCTGCTTATCTTCCAGCATGCCGCTGTCTTGTGGCACATCCTGTTTACGCATGGCTGTCTCCACGGTAGATGTCGATGGCGGCCCACTCGCCGGTGGCGCTGTTTTGGATACAGCTCAGCGCCTCCGGCGGCGCCGCTGTGGCGGGACAGCAGTAGAGTGCGCCGTGGCGCAACATCAGCAGCGCCGCCGCCAGGTCAAACGCCTGTCCCACCGGCATTACACCGTAACATGGCGTACAGTGGCACTGCGGCAGCGCGCAACCGTCCAGTTCGGCCCGGCGGCCGCAGCCGTCACTACCGACAATCACCGCCGTGGCGGCGGCAGACGGTGGCAGCGGTTGAGTGGAAAAACGCGGCATATCCACCAGCAGATCCGCATCGGCTACAGCGCGACGCAGAACAAAAAACGCCGCCCCTTCGCCGGGCACAACCGCCGCGCCGCCATAACGGCCATGACAATAATCACGCATAAAATTATGCTCATCCACGCCACCCACCAGCACCGTGTCACAGCGGCGGCTGCGCAGCCAGGTGATGGCAGTGGCCAGAGCGGCGGCAAATGA
>JAMOOS010000263.1 GCA_027065245.1 Desulfuromonadaceae bacterium
GGTAACCAATTTTCATCTGCCGCAGTCTACTTTGCTGATGCTGGTAAGTGCCGCCGCCGGGCGGGAGTTTATCCTCAGTGCGTATAAACAGGCGGTGGCGGAACGCTACCGTTTTTTCAGTTATGGGGATTGTATGTTTATTACTTCCGTTGTCGCTGGAGTGCGGACATGACGGCGGTTTTTGAACTGTTGCAACAGGATAGTGCCAGTGCGGCCCGGCGCGGGCGCATTCACACCGCCCATGGCAGTATCGAAACGCCGGTGTTCATGCCGGTGGGAACACAGGCGACGGTAAAGGGGGTACTGCCGGAGACTTTGCGTGATCTTGGGGCGCAGATTATCCTCGGCAACACTTACCATCTGTTTCTCCGTCCCGGCGAGGGGCTGATAAAACAGCTCGGCGGTTTGCACAAATTTATGAACTGGTCCGGGCCCATTCTCACCGACAGCGGTGGCTTTCAGGTGTTCAGCCTGGGTAAACTGCGTAAAATCAGCGAGGACGGGGTGCGTTTTCAGTCGCATCACGATGGCTCGCATCAGGTGCTGACGCCGGAATCGTCCATTGCCATTCAGCAGGCACTGGGTAGCGATATCATCATGGTGTTTGACGAATGTATCCCGTATCCGGCCAGCCGTGACTATGTGCTGGAGTCCACCGCTCGCTCCGGGCGCTGGGCGCGGCGCTGCAAACAGGCGCATGATAACAGCGATGGCAGCCTGCTGTTTGGCATTGTTCAGGGCGGAATGTACGCTGATTTGCGCCGGGGCAGCGCCGCCGAACTGGTGGAGATCGGTTTTGACGGCTACGCCCTCGGTGGCTTGTCGGTGGGAGAGGAGGCGCGGATGATGTATCAGGTAATGGAGGATACGCTGCCGCACCTGCCCGCTGACGCGCCGCGTTACGTGATGGGGGTGGGCACGCCGGAGAATCTGGTGGAGGGGGTGCGCCGTGGCGTGGATATGTTCGACTGCGTAATGCCCACCCGCAACGCCCGCAACGGTGTACTGTTCACCAGTTTCGGCAAAATAAGTATCAAACAGGCGCGCTATCGCGACGATGACCAACCAGTCGATCCAGCCTGCGACTGTTATGTCTGCCGCAACTACAGCCGTGCCTACCTGCGTCATCTGTATATGAGCAACGAGATTCTCTCCTCCATGCTCAATACCATGCACAACCTGCATTATTATCTGCATCTTATGGAGCAGATGCGCGCTGCCATTGCCGACGATACTTTTACCGCTTTTTGCCGTGATTTTTATGCCCGGCGTCAGAGTGACGACAGATAAATACACTCTCGTGCCGTAGTGTGTGGATTTGCTGCTAATCGAGTCTTGAAAGTTGCCTGCTAAAGGGTTATAAGGTGTAGTTTGGTTTTCACAGATAACAAGGAGGAACTATTTATGTTTACATCAACAGCTCACGCCATGGCCGGACAACCTGCTGGTGCCCAGGGCGGGCAGCAGGGTTTTGAAGGGATCATCATGCTGGTGATCATGTTCGCCATTTTCTATTTTCTGCTTATCCGTCCGCAGCAGAAGCGCGCCAAACAGCATCGCCAGTTGCTCGATTCGCTCAAGGCCGGAGATAATGTCATCACGGCCGGCGGCATTTATGGCCGCATTGTTACGGTGCAGGAACAGACTGTGACGCTGGAGATCGACAAAGGGGTCAAGATTAAACTTGCCCGTGCTTCGGTATCGTCCATTCGTGACGAGGAATAACGGTGGTATTGCAGAATTATGCGGGAACATATCCAGTGTGGATATGTTCTCTTGTTGGCAACTCTTGGTAAGGGAGTAGTTTTCGGTATGTCGAACAGCATCAAAATGCGTGGATTGCTGGTTCTGTTTCTTATTGTCCTGTCGCTGGTGTCTCTTGGCCCCACGTTTATGAAGGACAGTCTGCCGCAGTGGTGGCAGAAAGCCTTTGATCCGATCCACTTAGGGCTTGACCTGCAGGGTGGGATGCATCTGGTTTTGGGTGTAGAAGTTGACAAGGCGGTTGAGTCGCGGATGGATAGCGTTGTCGACCAGCTTGAATCGCAATTGCGCGACAAGGATATTATTTACAAGCGCGTTGAGCGCGTAAATGGTGATCAACTGGCGGTAATTGTCTATGACGATACCGCTTCTGCCGCGGTAAATGCACTTATTGCTGATCAGTTTCCGACTCTGGTTCCCATGCCGGACAGCCGCAGCGGCAATTATCTGCAAAAGAACTATCGTTTCAGCGACAAGGAAATTGCCAGCATAAAAGACTATGCCGTGCGTCAGGCGCTGGAAACCATGCGCAACCGTATCGACCAGTTTGGTGTCAGTGAACCGGTGATGCAGCGTCAGTCTGACAACCGTATCCTCATCCAGTTGCCTGGAGTCAAAAACCCTCAGCGTGCCATCGATCTGCTGGGCAAAACGGCGCGGCTGGAGTTTAACATGGTGGTGGAAGATGCCGATATCCAGCAAGCGCTGCAGGGCAATCTGCCGCCCGGTACCAAGCTGTTGTACGAAAAACGTACCGATCCGCGCAGCCATGCTGTTACCGAAGTGCCGCTGGTAGTATACGAAAAGGCGGCTATCACCGGCGATCTGCTCTCCGATGCCCAGGTGCGTATCGACACCCGTTTTAACGAACCTTATGTGGCCATTGAGTTCAATTCGGTGGGGGCGCAGCGCTTTGAGCAGGTTACTGCCGCCAATGTCGGCAAGCGGATGGCCATTGTCCTGGACGATACCATCTATTCCGCGCCGGTTATTCGCGAACGTATCGGTGGTGGTCGCGCTCAGATCAGCGGTTCGTTCACCTCGCAGGAGGCCACCGACCTGGCTATTATCCTGCGGGCCGGTTCTCTGCCTGCTCCGGTTAAAATCCTCGAAGATCGTACCGTTGGCCCGTCTCTGGGACAAGATTCTATCGACGAAGGGATCAAATCGGTCATTATCGGCGCGCTGCTGGTGGTATTGCTGATGCTGGTCTACTACCGTGGCGCTGGTCTAGTGGCCAACGTGGCTCTGGCGCTTAATCTGCTGTTTATGCTGGCGATGCTCACCATGTTCAAAGCTACCCTGACGTTGCCCGGCCTGGCCGGTATTGTGCTCACGGTGGGTATGGCGGTGGATGCCAACGTGCTTATCTTTGAAAGAATACGCGAGGAGCTGCATCTGGGCCGAACGCCACGGGTGGCGGTGGATTCCGGCTTTTCCAAGGCGTTTATCACTATTGTCGATGCTAACATCACTACTCTTATCGCAGCGCTGGTGTTGTTTCAGTTTGGCACCGGGCCGGTCAAGGGTTTTGCCGTAACACTGTCCATCGGTATTCTGGCGTCCATGTTCACGGCAATCTTTGTGTCGCGCCTGATTTTCGACATCTACTTTGCTGGCCGTCAGGTCAAAAAGTTAAGTATCTAGGAGATTCTGATGCAGCTTATAAAACCTGATATCAATATAGATTTTGTCGGTAAACGCAACCTCGCTTTTGCCCTGTCGCTGGCTTTGATTGTTATCGGTATTGTCTCCCTTATCGCCAAGGGTGGCCCGGCTTACGGTGTCGATTTTGCCGGCGGTACCTTGGTACAGCTAAAGTTCGACAAGCCAACTAGTGCCGAGGAGATCAAAAAAGTGCTGATTCCCGTCCCTTTTAAGGCGGCAACGGTGCAGCAGTTTGGCGACGAGCCCAACGAATTTCTCATCCGCGCTCAACAGACCGATAGCGGTCTGAAGGGGTTGCGGGTGCAGCTACTGGAGAAATTGCACCAGAAATACGGCAAGGACGGTGTTGATATGCGCCGTATCGAGATGGTTGGGCCGCAGGTGGGCAAGGAACTGCGCAAGCAGGGGCTGATGGCGATCCTCTACGCCATGATCGGCATTCTGGTCTATGTTACCTGGCGCTTTGAGTTTCGCTTTGCCGTCGGTGCTATTATGGCGCTGGTGCATGACGTACTGATAACGCTGGGGATGTTTTCCCTCACCGGCAAAGAGATCGACCTGCCGATTATCGCCGCGTTTCTGGCCATCATCGGTTATTCCCTCAACGATACCATCATCGTTTATGACCGGATAAGAGAAAACATGGGCAAGCACATGAAGTCCGGTTTTCCGTTTACAGTCAACCGCAGTATCAACGAAACCCTGTCGCGTACCCTGTTAACCTCCGGTACTACGCTGGTGGTTGTTCTGGCGCTGTTTATTTTCGGTGGCGGCGTTATTCATAACTTTGCTTTTGCCTTGCTTGTTGGCGTGGTGGTAGGAACATATTCCTCCGTCTTTGTCGCCAGCCCGCTGTTGATTGCCTGGCAGGAGCGGCGCGACAAAAAACTGGCTGAAAGTTAGTTGCTCACGTTACTTTGTTGTTTTTTAACAGGGCCGGTTTCCCGGCCCTGTTTTAGTTGGAGCTGACGCAATATGCAGCCATGCAGCAGCAGAATCTGGCAGGAACGACCACTTAAAGGTGAAGTTGATGAGCAAATGACGCGGCACGCTGGTTTGTCGCCGTTTCTGGCCCATTTACTGGCGCAGCGTGGAGTGCTGAGCAGTGAGCAGGTGGAGCTGTTTCTCAACGCCGGTCTTGGTAAAATGGCCGATCCGCGGCTTATGGCCGGGATGACAATAGCGGTGGAACGGCTGAGCAAAGCTATTGCCGCCGGTGAGAAGATAGCTGTACACGGCGATTACGATGTCGATGGTATCAGCGCCACAGCTCTGCTGATGTTGGCTCTGCGTGATTTTGGCGCCCGGGTTGGCTACTCCATCCCGCTGCGGCAGCGCGATGGTTACGGCTTGTGTGGCGCCGCTATTGCACAGGCAGCGGCGGACGGGGTCAGGGTGATTGTGTCGGTGGATTGCGGCATCAACGCCTGTGACGAGGCTGAGCTGGCTGCCGCTAACGGGATTGATCTTATTATTACCGATCATCACCAGCCGGGGGCTAAATTGCCACCGGCGTTGTGCTGTCTCAACCCGCATCGTGCTGATGATCGTTATCCTGACAAATATCTGTGTGGCGTTGGCGTGGCGTTTATGCTGGTGGTGGCTCTGCGCAGCCACCTGCGCCAACACGGGCTGCTGGGTGATAAAACGCCTGATATCCGTTATCTGCTCGATCTGGTGTGTCTGGGCACGATTGCCGACATTGTGCCGCTGCTGGGGGTGAACCGGCTGCTGGTCAAAGCTGGTCTGCGTCTGCTCAACGGCACCTGCCGTCCCGGTCTGGCTGCACTGAAACAGGTAGCAAAAGTTACCGAGGTCAGTGCCGGGCAGGTCGGTTACCGTCTGGCACCGCGTCTCAACGCCGCCGGACGGTTGGAGGACGCGGCTCAGGCGGTGGAATTGCTGCTGTGCAACGATAATGCTACCGCAACGCAACTGGCGCGGCGGCTGGACGCCTGTAACAGCGAACGGCGCACTATTGAAGCACAGATACAAAAAGAGGCAACGCAGCGGGTGGCGGATGAACTGGACGATGACGCTTACACCATTGTTCTGGCCGACGAGCGCTGGCACGCTGGTGTTATCGGTATTGTTGCCAGTCGCCTGGTGGAAATATATCACCGTCCGGTGGTGCTTATAGCGCTTGGGGATGATGGCGGGAAAGGTTCCGCACGTTCGGTGCGCGGTTTTGATCTCTACCGCGCCTTTGAACATTGCGCCGGGCATCTGCGCGGTTACGGTGGCCACAAGTACGCCGCCGGGCTGACTATTGCCACGGCGGATGTCGCTGCCTTTGCCGCCGCCTTTGAACAATATGCGCGCAAGCATATCAGTGCGAAGCAGCGGCAGGGACTACTGGAATACGATGCCGAAGTGTTGTTGCAGGATGTCAGCGACGAGCTGCTAAACGAGATGAAACAGCTGGAACCGTTTGGCGCCGGTAATCCGTCAGTGGTATTACTGTGTCGCGGTGTCCATGCCCAGGATGTGCGCGTGGTAGGCAAGAAACATCTCAAATTTATTGTATGGCAGGATGGATACAGCCATCCTGCCATATTTTTCAACAGCAGCGAGCGGCGTTCAGAGCTAGACGGCAAGCTGGATATTCTCTTCAGCGCGGCGATGAACAACTGGAACAATCGCTCTACGCTGCAACTGACCATCAAGGATGTACGTGCCGCGTCAGATTAGCCCCACTTCTGTTGCCAGCTTCTCCCACGCTGGAATGCTGCGTTCGATAACCGCTTTATCCATGCAGTAGGCGATGCGGAAGTATCCGGGCGCGCCGAACCCTGTACCTGGCACCAGAAGAATGTTGTATTTTTGCGCCAGTTGCACAAATTCCACATCATTCTCCAGCGGTGAACGCGGGAACAGGTAGAATGCCCCCTGCGGTTTTACCACGCTAAAGTTTAGACGACGCAGCAGGTTATAGAACAGATCGCGTTTTTCAGCGTAGGCGGCAATATCGACACTTTCGTGCTGCAGGCCGGTAACCAGGCGCTGAATCAGTGCCGGTGCGTTGACAAAACCGAGTACCCGGTTGCAGAACACCGCGCCGTCCATAAACTGCTCCACCGCCGCCATGCGCGGATTGGCGGCCAGATAACCGATCCGCTCTCCCGGCAGCGCCAGATCCTTGGAGTGGGAGGTAACCATTACGGCATTGGCGACGCAGTCGAAAATAGACGGCACCTGCACGCCATCATAGGCGAGGCGGGCGTATGGTTCGTCGCTGATAACGTAGATGGTGGAGGAAAACTGGCGCTGTTTCTGTTCCAGCAATTCTCCGAGGGCGGTCAGTTTGGCCGCCGAATAGATTACTCCGGTGGGGTTGTTGGGCGAGTTGACAATAACAGCGCGGGTTTTTTCGGTGATGGCGGCAGCGATGGCGTCTATGTCGAGAGCAAATTCCGCGTCGGTATTTACCACCACCGCGCGGCCACCGTGGTTGTCGATGTAGAACTTGTATTCAACAAAATACGGCGCCAGAATAATCACCTCGTCGTCGGGGTTGAGAATGGTTTTAAGCACCACGTTAAGGGCGCCCCCGGCGCCGCAGGTCATAATGACGTGGGCGGCTTTTACAGCAGCTGTGGAGCGCTCACTCAGCACCTGTGCCACCGCTGCGCGGGTATCGTCGTAACCGGCGTTGCTCATATAACGATGCATCCCCGGCTGAGGATTGTCAGCCAACTGGCGCAATCTGGCGTGAAAAGCGGCTGGTGGCTCCACTGCCGGGTTGCCAATGGTAAAGTCGAACACGTTATCTTCGCCAAACTGCTGGCGCAACAACGCTCCCTGCTCAAACATTTTGCGAATCCATGACGACTGCTCGATACAGGTGCTGATCTTTTGTGCTATGGGCATAATAACTCCTTGGGCTTTGATAAGGATACTTGCAGCAATTGGCGAGAAGTCTAATGGTGCTGCGCCAGACGGTCAAGGCGGATTTTATCTGTCGAAGCCAAATTGACCTAGAGCGCGGTTATGTGGTAGCGTCAGCGGGGTT
>JAMOOS010000264.1 GCA_027065245.1 Desulfuromonadaceae bacterium
AATGCAAGTGTATGCAAACATCTGTAAATATTTATAAATTGCTATAAGGCGGCGGCGAAAGGAAAAATCCATGCTCACAACTCTGGCGGTGGTGTCTGCTTACCTGGTCTCCACTGTGGCGGCGGCTCATGCTCTGCTGCACAAGCGCGATCCGCGTGCCGCCCTGGGTTGGCTTGTCGCCTGTCTGGCCATGCCCGGCGTCGGCGCGCTGTTGTACCTGCTCTTTGGTATGAACCGAATCCGCACCAGAGCGCTAAGCTGGCAACGCAGCGGCAAAGGGCTGTACCCTCAGCAGGATGGCGATACCGGCGGCGGCAATGAATTTCCAGCCATCCTGCATCCCCCCTTTGCCACGCAGAACTACCAGCTGCTGCGCCAGTTGTCCGATAACGTGTGTCGCCGTCCCCTGCTGGCCGGTAACAGTGTGGAAGCTCTACATAACGGCGAACAGGCCTATCCGGCCATGCTGGAGGCCATCGCCGCGGCGCGCCACAGCATCGCTCTGGCTACATACATCTTTGATACCGACGCAGTCGGGCGTCAGTTTGTCGCCGCCCTCACAGCGGCGGCGCGGCGTGGTGTGGAGGTGCGGGTACTGGTGGATGGTCTGGGCGAAATGTACTCGTGGCCGCGGGTGAGCAGGCTGTTTGCCGCTACGCCGGTGCGGCTGGAGCGCTTTCTCCCCTTTACCCTGCGTCGGCGCGGAATCCATTTTAATCTGCGCAGTCACCGCAAAGTGCTGGTGGTGGACGGCAGTATCGGCTTTACCGGCGGCATGAATATCAGCCGCCGTCATCTGAGCAACGGCGGCGGCAGCGACCATGTGGTGGATATCCACTTTCGCCTGGCCGGGCCGGTGGTGGGGCAGATGCAGGAGAGTTTCAGAGAGGAGTGGCACTTTGCCTGTGGCGAAACCTTCAGCGGGCGCAACTACCCGCCGCCGCTGGAAAACGGTACCAGCCTGTGCCGCGCCATCAGTGCCGGGCCCAACGAAGATTACGAAAAACTGGTGTGGATCACCGTGGGGGCGCTCAACTGCGCCCGGCGGCGTATCGGCATTATGACGCCGTACTTTGTCCCCGACCGCATGCTGGTTTCCGCCCTGAACGCCGCCGCCCTGCGCGGAGTACAGGTAGAGATAATCCTGCCGCAGCGCAACAACCTGTTCTTTGTCCACGCCGCCAGCCGCGGCGCCTGTGCCGAGCTGCTCGCCTACGGCGTGCGGATTTACTACCAGCCACCGCCGTTTGTCCACAGCAAGCTGCTGTTTATGGATGAACACTACGCCCTGGTGGGTTCCGCCAATGTCGACCCGCGCAGTCAGCGGCTCAATTTTGAATTTAACGTGGAAGTGTACGACGAACAGCTTAATCACCACTTGCGCCACCATTTTGACGCCACGGTGGCCAAATCCCAGCCGGTAACCGCCGCCATGCTCGCCCGACGCAGTCTGCCACTTAAACTGTGGGACAATTTCTGCCGCCTGTTTACGCCGTTTCTGTAATTTAAGCAGGACACCGCCGTAAATACCAGCAACGGCGGTTATCGTAACCGCCGTCGCCAAAATCGAGCCAAGAGTCTGTTAAGCTTTGCTACGATTTTTTAACCTTCAAATCGTCAGCGTCGTCCTTCTTTTTGTCCTCCCGTACCGGGAGTTCACAGTGCGCCCCTCAGCCGAAGCCGATTTTGGGAAACACCCAGCGGGTCAGAACAAACCATATCGCAACAAACAGCAGCAACTTCCAGATTGCATCACTCATACATCCACCTGTTCTTTAGAATAGCAGTACCGGACAATCGACATTGTGCAGCACATAATTTGAGACCGAACCAAACAACACATCGCGGATTTCACCGCCGTTACGGTGTCGGCCGATAATCAGCAGCGAAAACTGCTCCTCGTTGGCAATAGCGCAGATCACATCACGCGGAAACCCCGATTCCAGCCGCGCCGTCACATCCAGCCCCGCCCGACACAACCGCTCATGCTGACGCTCCAGAAACTTTTGCCCGGTTCTGGTAGCGTACTCGCGCACCATCTCGATCTGAAAATCGGGAATCATGCGGTAATCCATACGCTTGATATTGACCACGTGCAGCAACGTAATCGGCGCCGGAAAACGCTCTTTGTGGGCGATAATCGCATCCAGCGTAGCGGCGCTGGTAACGCCGTCACAAATCGGTACCAGTATTTTCACACCGTCAGCCTCCTGCAAGCAGATATCTCGTACCCACTATAGCATAACCGGCACGTTAAATTGAGCCGTTTTCGCTTAAATTGAATTAACGGCATATCGGGCTAATTAGATAATACAGTAAGTTGTGTTGCTCTCCACGGCGGCTTTTTATCAATGTAGGAAGCAGCCAACCTGGTGATTGGGTAGGGGTACAGTATTGAGGTGGAGCACAAATACGACGATGCCGTGGCGCGGTTGTACAGCGCCATCGAAAAAAAGGCTAAAATCACCCTTAAACAAAAATATGCCATAGATAATTCTCACGTTGTAGTGGCTAAGCTAGAGGTGCCAGCGGCGCGGCGCTGGCTGGAGGAGCAACTGGAGCCGGGGCAGGATGTATTGCAGTTGCCGTTGATGCGCAGCTACGAGCTGTTGGATAAACTGGACGATCCGCTGGGGGCGCAGTTTGTCCGCCATCAGCGCGAGGTGGAAAAGGTGCTGGGGGTGCGCAACAATTCCATTCTGGCCCATGGCTATGCCAGTGTGGATGGGGACACTTATACCAAAATGCTGCGGATAGCCCTCGATTTTATCGGTCTGGAGCAGAAGGATCTGCCGCAGTTCCCTCAGGTAAGATGGGGCTATGCCGGGCTGGCGTAATCAGGTTAGTTGCCGTTCAATGTGGCCGATCAGGTCGCCTTTGTCGCTGATACCGTGGGAACCGGCGGCGTCGGCGCGGGCGACCTGTATCAGCAGGGGGAATAGTGGCTGGTTACAGAAGCGGCGCTGTTTTTTGCTCAGCGGCCTGCTGCTGCCCAGCCCCCAGCTCAGGGCAAAGTGATGATGGCGCACCAGCCAGGCGACATGGTCGCTGATGTGTTGTAAACCCAGCCGCGCCATAATGGCGGGAACCATGCGCGCGCCGACGCTATCGTGACCCCAGGCACGCCAGCGGCCATCGATAAAGCGGGTGGTTTTGGCCTTGCCGATATCGTGCAGCAGTACCGCCCACTGTACCCGTT
Source organism: Desulfuromonadaceae bacterium (assembly GCA_027065245.1). Lineage (GTDB taxonomy): Bacteria > Desulfobacterota > Desulfuromonadia > Desulfuromonadales > Desulfuromonadaceae > Desulfuromonas. The sequence goes on from JAMOOS010000264.1 coordinate 3,200, forward strand.
CGTCGGCGTCGGGCGGCAGTGCTTCTAGCGCCAGGCGGGTATGGATAAAGGCGTCGCCTTCCTGATGGTATTGCGGCGGTTGTTGTACGCCGCGCAGCGCGGCCACTTCCGGCAGTATCTCGTCCAGTTGCGGGTCGTCAAGCAGTTGCAGTGGTGTTTTCATAATTTTTTTGACCCGCGCTCCCCCTATCCACCGTAAAACAATCTGGGTAGCAGCAGTACCGGTTCCGGCCAGAAGGTGAGCAGCAGCAGAATGGCGATCTGGATGAGGAGGAACGGCATTACGGCGCGGGCGACGTAGAGCATGTTGCGGTTGGCGACGGCGCCGGAGATGAACAGGCTGACACCCAACGGCGGCGTGCAGTAGCCGATGCCGAGGTTGAGGGTCATGAGCAGGCCGAAGTGGAGGGTGTTGATGTTGAACTCGGCCAGCAGGGGCAGGAATATCGGCGTAAGGATGATGGTAGCGGAGATGATATCCATGAACATGCCGACGAACAGCAGCAGGATATCCACCACCAGCATAAACGCCCACGGCGAGTGGAAATTGCTTACTGCCGCTTCGGCTATTTGTTCCGGTATCTGCTCAAAAGTTAGGTATTCGCCGAATACCGACGCTCCGGCGACGATTACCAGCAGGGTGGCGGAGGTTACTGCCGACGAGACCACCACTTTTTTGATCTCCCCCAGTTTCATATCGCGGTGGATGGCGATTTCGACGATAAAGGCGTAGACACAGGCGACGATGGCGGCCTCGTTGGCGGTGAACACGCCGGAGTAGATGCCGCCGAAGATGATCACCGGCAGCAGCAGCGCCCACATGCTTTCGCGGATTACCGCTACGGCCTCTTTAAGCTGCGGGCGCGCGCGGCGCTCCATCCCTCTGCTGCGGCAGAACAGCCACGCGTACAGCGACATGAACACGATGATGAGCAGACCGGGGATAAAGCCGGTTAAAAACAGCGCCTCCAGCGAGTCGTTGCTGATCATGGCGTACAGAATCATGGAGATGGACGGTGGAATGATGACGCCGAGAATCGGTGCTGTGGTCATAACGCCGACGCTGAAACGTTCGTCGTAGCCGTGCTCGATGAGAGCCGGAATCATAAAGCCGCCGATGGCCACCACCGTGGCGACGGTAGAACCGGAGATGGCGCCGAAAAAGCCGCAGGCGAGAATCCCGGCCATGGCCAGGCCGCCGGGGAGGAAGCCCACCAGCACGTTGGCGGTTTTGATCAGTTTGTCGACAATGCTGCCGGTGGTCATGATGTTGCCGCACAGTACAAAAAACAGCACCACGATGAGGGCGAACTTGTCCATGCTGCGGTAGAGAATTTCCACCACAATCATCGGATCGACCCCGACGATGTAGGTCAGTCCCACCAGCCCGGTAAAGAACAGGGCGATAAATACCGGTACCGTGGCGCCCATGCAGCCGAGGAGCAGGGCAACTATCATTATCTGTGCGTTATCCATGGCGGTTATCCGGCGTTATCGGCGCCGTCGACGGCGGCGGGGAAAAACAGATCTTCTATCAGCAGCATCAGGGTGCGGATACTCATCATCACGCCAACCACGGGGAACACCACATAGAAGTACCATTCGGGAATCTGCAGGGTGGCGGTGCGGGCGAATTCATCGGCGTAAACGTCCTGCAGCATGTGCCAGCCCAGCCAGGTGAGCAGCAGGGCGAAGATAAGCACCGCCACATGGTTGATTACATTGAAGAACTTGCGTGTTACCGGCACAATCTGCGGCAGAGCGTCGATGCGGATGAGGGCGCGCTGGCGGATGGCGGCGCTGCAGCCGACATAGGTGCAGAAAAAGATCGCTTTGCGTACCACCTCGTCGGACCAGTACAGGCTGATGCTGGTGGTTTTACGCAGAATGATGTTGACCAGGCCGGTGACCAGAGCGGTGCATACCACCGCCATCAGGGACCAGTCTTCGATAAAACAGAAAGTTTTGTCGATACGCCGGAAAAGTGTTTTTAACATGCCGGTTGTCACTTTTGTGTACGCGCAACAAAAACTGGCCGGAGGGAATCCTCCGGCCAGCGAGTTCCGCGTTATGAAAGGGGTGAATCAATCACCCAGTTTCTGCCGAACGGTGGCCAGATAATCGGCACCAATTTTTTTACCCCACCTCTTATACACGGGTGCGGCCAAATCGACAAGTTTTTGCTTTTCGCCCGCTGGCAGCTGGAAGAAGGTAACGCCGTGGGCTTTGGCGGCTTCGATCTGCTGTGCCTGCTGTTTGCGCGTGCGCACGCGGGTGTCGGCACACTCCTCGGCAATCACCTTGAGCAGGGTGGCGCGTAAATCGGCGGGCAGCTTCTTCAGCCAGCGCTCGTTGATCATGTGGATGAACAGCCCCTGGGCGTAGTTGACTGCGGTAAAGTAGTGGGCAATTTCAAACTTTTTGGTGATGTTGCAGACGATGGGGCTGTGGTCGAGACCGTTGATGACGCCGGTCTGCAGCGCCTGCGGGACGTCGGGCCACGGCAGAGCAGTGAACTTGAGCCCCCACGCTTTGTAGGTGTCGGCATTTACCGGTGCTTGGGCGATGCGGAAGTTGACTTTTTTGGCGTCGGCCAGATTTTTTACCGGAATGGTGGTGGCCCAGCCGTAGGTGCCGTAGCCGGTGATGTCTACCACGCGAATCCCCTTGTGCAGGGCGCACTCGCTGAAGGGTTTGAACAGCTCCGGCGTGGCGCGGAATTTATCCAGCTTGTCGAAACTGTCCACCACATAGGGCAGGTTGACCACGCCGAGCATGGGCGCCAGGTTGGCGGCGGCCACCGAGGAGCACATCATCCCCTGAATGGCGCCCATCTGCAACTTGCGCAGAACATCTTTTTCGCCGCCCAGTTGCGACAAGGGGCGGAAATCGATATACAGCTGACCGTCGGTTTCCTTCCATACCCTGTCGCGGATGCGGTAGCCGACACCGACTCCTTCGATGGCCGGATGGGAAACATTGGAGATGATGCAGGTGTACTTGGCCGTTGATTTGTCGAAATTGGGCTTCCACTTGGCGAGGGGGTTCTTTTTACCCGCCACCGCCACGCTGGAGGCAGCGAACAGCAGCAGCACGGTGATAACGATCAGGCGCTGTACAGAGTGTCTGGTCATGATTGGTTTTCCTTCCTTGTTGTGTTGTGATGGTATTTTTCAAGGCGCGCCCGTCTGACGGGCTGACGTATAACGTAGTTTTATACCAGCACAATTTTGATTTAGGAAGAACAAGCCGCCCGGCGGATGTCGAATTTTGTCGGGGCGGAACAACTGTTTCATCGCCTGACACTAACGGCGAAAAAACGCCCGCGCCGGAGTTTTTCGGCCGCGGGCGTTGCTTGCCGCAATATGTGCTTATGTCAATTTAGCGCAGGGTTTTTTCCACTAGCTCCAGATACTTCGGGCCAATTTTTTTGCCCCATTTTTCGTACACCGGCCGCGCCAGCTCTTTTAGTTTTTGCTGGTCGGCGGCGCTGAGGGTAAAGAACTGTACGCCGTGCTGTTTAGCCGCTTCGATCTGCTCCTGCTGCTGTTTGGCGGTGAGGTGACGCGCCTTGGCGCTCTCCTCTGCCACAATGCGCAGGAAGGTGGCGCGGATGTCGGCGGGCAGCTTGTTCAGCCAACGTTTGTTGACCATGTGGATATACAGCCCCTGGGTGTAGTGCAGGTCGGTAAAGTAGCGGGCGATATCAAACTTGCGCGTGATGCTGCAGACGATGGGGGTATGGTCGAGACCGTCGATGACGCCGGTCTGCAGTGCCTGGGAGACATCGGGCCACGGCATGACGGTGAATTTTAGTCCCCACGCTTTGTAGGTATCGGTGTTTACCGGTGCCTGGGCGATGCGAAAGTTGACTTTTTTGGCGTCGGCCAGGTTTTTTACCGGCGTGGTGGTGGCCCAGCCGTAACTGCCGTAGCCGGTAAAGTCGACTACGTCAATGCCCTGTTTTTGCGCGGCGGCGGCAAAAGGCTGGAACAGCTCCGGCGTGGTGCGGAATTTCTCCAGCTTGGCGGTGGAATCGATGATGTAGGGCAGGTTGACAATGCCCAGTTTTGGCGCCACGTTGGCGGCCATCACCGAGGAACACAGCATCCCCTGCACCGCGCCCATTTTCAGCTTGCGGACTACATCCTTCTCGCCGCCCAATTGCGCCATGGGGCGGAAATCAACGTATAGCTGGCCGTTGGTCTCTTTCCATACCCGGTCGCGGATTTTGTAACCGACACCGATACCGGCGATGGCGGGATGATCGATGTTGGACAGAATATAGTGATAGCGGGCGCCGGAAGGATCGAAATCGGGTTTCCACTTTTCCAGTACACTCAAGTCGCGGGCAAAGGCGCTGGCGCTTAGCCCCATGATGATACATGTCGCCAGAGCGACAATCCGTTTGGTGTCCATAGTAATTTGCCTTTCTGCTGGTTGCGGTTCAGTTGCTATTGCTGCAATCCGATCTGTTTTTGCTCGCGTGCTGCCTGCTGCTGGTCGAGGATGAAATTGCTCAACATTTCGTGCAGCTGATTGGCCTGGGCAGCCAGTTGTTCGGCGGCGGCAGCGCTCTGGGTGGCGGTAGCCATGTTTTGCTGGGTTACCGAATCTACCTGTCCCAAGCCAGTGGTAATCTGGCTGATACCGTTGGATTGTTCTTTGGATGAAGCGAAAATTTCCGCTACCAGGTCACTTACCTTGGCGACACCGGCGGAAATTTCCTTTAGAGCCTCGCCGGTGGCATCGGCTATTTGGGCACCGTTTTCCACCTTTTTGACCGAGCCTTCGATAAGATCTGCGGTCTCGCTGGCGGCTTTGGCGCTGCGTGCCGCCAGGTTGCGTACTTCTTCGGCAACTACGGCAAAGCCCTTGCCGTGCTGACCGGCGCGGGCCGCTTCGACAGCGGCGTTGAGAGCCAGCAGGTTGGTCTGGAAGGCTATTTCGTCGATAACCTTGATGATCTTGGAGATGTTCTGACTCGACTCGTTGATCTCCGCCATGGCCTCAATCATGCTCAGCATTTGCTTGTTGCCGTTGGTGGCTACGGTACGCGCCTCCTGCGCCAGGGTGTTGGCGGTTTCGGCGTTGTCGGCGTTCTGTTTGGTCTGTTCGCTGATTTGGCTCATGGATTTATTGATTTGCTCCAGCGCATTGGCTTGCTGAATGGCGCCTTGCGACAAGGTCTGGCTGGAGTTGGATACATGCTCGGAGCCGGAAAGGATTTGTGCGCCAGCCTCGTTGATATGGGTCATGGTGTTGTTGAGAGCGGCGTTGGCCTTTTGCAGCGGTTCGCGAATCAACCCTTGAGCGGTAAAAGTAAAATCACCGGCAGCCAGTTTGTCAAAGGCGGTGAGAATTTCGTTTTGTAAATCATCGGCAAAACGATCCAGGGCCGCCGCCAGTTTGCCAACTTCGTCGTTGCGGTTGAAATTGAGGCGCTGGTCGAGGTTGCCGTTGCCCATGTTGGTGATCATCTCCAGTGACTGAACCAGCGGTTTGCTGATGCGGCTGGCGATAAAGAAACCGAGCAGCAGGGCGATAACGGTGCACACCGCCGCGACAATGATAACCCAGTTGATCATGCTGTGGGAGACATCGTTGAGTACCTGGTGGGCGTAGCCGAAATCGTCCTTGTAGTAACCGGCGCCGATAACCCAGTCCCACGGGGCGAAATAAGCTACAGCGGCGGTCTTGGTGCGGGCATGGGGCTCACCGGGGTTTTGCCACTGGTAATCCTCGCGGGCGGTGGGAATGTTGCCAGCGCTGGCCGGCGGCAGGGCCAGGGCTTTGTCAATCATCGAGACGATAAACTTGCGTCCGGTTGAATCGGTGGCGTTGAGGATATTCTCGCCGTCGCGTTTGCCGTCTTTAGAGATGATGTAATGCCCCTTTTGTTTTCCTTTGCCGCCCAGAACAAATACATAGCCGGTTTTGCCCACCTTGGTGTTGAGAATGCCACGGCGCAGGCTGGTGACATTTTCCTGCTTTTCACCAAAATAAAGGATGCCGACGACCTTGTCGTGCGTGCTGTTCCAGATGGGTTGGTAGGCGGTGATATACCAGGCGTTGACAACAAAGGCGCGACCGCGGAAGGTTTTGCCGCTCAACACGGTGGCGATAACCTTGTTTTCGCTGCCGTCGGGGTTGGTGCGGGGAATGTAGGTGTTGATGGCGCGTTTGCCGTCGAGTTTTTTAACATTGGTGGCCACCCGCAGCATGTCGCCGTGCTCATTCATGCGCTGAAAAATGGTGCAGGTGCCACCCACCAGGTTGGTTACTTCATCCACTACCGGTGTGGGGCGGTCGAAGTCGCTGTTCTGTCCCAGCCACTGGCCGCCCACCAGCATTTTGGGCAGTTGTACCGCTGTGGCTTGTTTGGTGAACTGGTTGACAGCGTTCCATTGCACCGTTTCATCAGAAAAGGAGATATCCCCTTTGCCATTGAGGACAGCATCGCTTAGCTTGAGGTGGGCGGTGACGGTATTTTCCACCGATTCACGCATGGCCTGGCACATCAGGTAGATGTCCTGCACCTGTTTGCGCGCTTCGTCATAGGTCAGGTCGTTGATAACCGCTGTAACCTCGGTACGCAGGGTGCGGTTTTTTACTACGGCGATGCCGACAATGCCTACGGCGGTAATCAGCACCAGGGCGACAATAGCTCCGGTAATCTGGCTGCGGATATTCATACTGGTTTCCCCTTGATGTTGGTTGGTAATATGGCAAGACACAATAATAAACCGCCGAAATTGTATATGTTGTAACGGTGTTTGTCTAACCTATATTCGGGGCGGTGGACAATTTGTTGAGTATTGGCAAACCTGGATTAAATTGCATTGAGGCGGTCTGTGGCCGGCTGGCGAGGGCGATTTTTCTGGTGTTACATCAGCAACTTCTTGTATATAATGAACACTTGGTTTTCGCTGCGGATTGATCTGCTGGCCAGCAGACGGCAGTCGGGTTGTTGCCGCAGTTGGAGCAGATTGCTGACACCAAATAGCAGACAAGGGGACGATATGAGCGGATTGGCACAGGAACAAAAGGGGATTTTGCTGGAGGCTGGAACCAATGAGTTTGAAATTCTTGAGTATTATCTGTTTGGTCAGTCGTTCGGTATAAATGTGCACAAGCTGCGCGAAATTGTACCGTACAGCGAGGATGTGCTGACCAAATTGCCCGAGAGCCATCCGTCGATGCTGGGTACGGTGTTGTTGCGCGGCGATACTATACCGCTGATCAATCTGGCTCAGCATCTGGGCAAGGAGATTGCCCATGGTAAAACCGCCGCCAATGGAGAGGATGGCGTATCGCTGCGACCGGTGATCCTGGTGTGTGAGTTTAACGAGGAGGTAGTGGCGTTTTTGGTGCACGGTGTTGACCAGATCCACCGGTTGTCGTGGTCGCAGGTTAAGCCGATGGACCAGTTTTTTGATACCTACCGTCCCCGTTTTACCGGTACGGTAACGGTGGCGCAGCGCGATATCCTCATTGTCGATATGGAGCACATCACCTACGAGATATTCGGCGACGGTGAGCACTACGAGGACAGCAGGACAGTCGATGAGGATAGCTCAACATCAATGGAGAAGAAACAGACCCGTGCCGAGGTGAAGTTGTTTTTTGCCGAGGATTCCGCCATTATTCGCCAGGGAATCATGCGCGTACTCAACCAGGCCGGCTATGTACGCAGCGAATGTTTTGGTGATGGCCTGGCATGCTGGAATGCTATTTTGCAGGCGCGCGAGGAGGGGGAACTGCCGATGCTGGTGGTGTCCGATATAGAAATGCCGGAGATGGATGGGCTGGCACTGTGTCGGCGCATTAAAGAAGATGCGGTGCTGCGCCAGATAAAGGTGGTGATGTATTCAAGCCTGATCAACGAGAGTATGGCATGCAAGTGTGATGAGGTCGGTGCCGACGACTATACCAGCAAGCCCGATGTGGCCAAGGTTGTCAATTTGGTAGATAAATACTGCTTTGCCAACAGTGAATGATGGCGGCGTAAAAGCCTGTCCACCGGCGTTGTAGGCGTTTGTTCAAGACTTTGACACATACAATGTATGGCTTCCTTTGAGTAGCTACTTTAGCCTTGGGGGGGGGCGAGTTTTGCGCCACCATCACGAGTGGCTGCGCAGCCGGTCGCCGTGGCTGAAGCCGGGAGAAAGCCGTGGTAAATACACCAGCTCGCGTACCGTTGGACGTGGGCTTTTTTCCCGCGCGTTACATTTTATATTCGATATATTCAAATAAGTGCTTGCATCTTGTTGTTGGGCGCGGTATGTTTTGCCGGAGCAACTGTGACAATAACTTAATGTGAGGCGAGCTTGGTATGAAGTTGGTGTTAACGAATTTCAGTCTTAAATATCCCCGGCTGACCCTGGTGTTGATAACTGTGTTGCTGGCGGGTTTTTTGTGGCAGTTTCCCAAGGTCAAGTTTGACAACGATCCGGAGAACATGCTCTCAGCCAGTGAGCCGGTACGGGTGTTTCATCATCAGGTAAAACAGCGTTATGCCCTGTATGATTTTGTCATCGTCGGTATTGTCAACGAGAAAGATCCCCACGGCGTATTCAATGTCTCCACCCTCAACCGTATCGACAAGCTGACCAAAGAGTTGCTCTATTTGCGCCGTGGCGCCGACGGCAAGCCGGTAATCGCCATACCGGTCACCGGAGGGCGGCAACAGGTTGTCCATCTCGACTTGACTCCGGCCTCGGCGTGGCAGCGGCTGCTGGGGCGGGCATTCAATCATGATCCCAACAAACTGTTCGATGAACACGGGCGCAGCGCTATTATCGCTCATGAACTGATAGCGCCCAGTGTGGTGGATAACTTGAAGCAGGCGGAGCTGGGTTCTCTTAAGCTCGAATACCTGATGGAGCATCCGCCAAAAACCGAAGCCGAAGCGCTGGCTATCCGCGCCGATGCCATGAGCAATCCGCTGTATCGCGGTACCCTGGTGTCGGAAGATGAGCGCGCTATCTGCCTGTATATCCCCATCTCGTCAAAAACCTACAGCTACAATGTCGCCAATCTGGTGCGCCATCTTACCGCCGACTGGCCGACGCAGGATAAAGTGCTGATTACAGGATTGCCGGTGGCGGAGGATACCTTCGGGGTGGAGATGCTGATTCAGATGGCGTTTTCCGCCCCCATGGCCGGGGCGATGATTTTTTTGCTGCTGCTGCTGTTTTTCCGCAGCCTGGCGTTGATTGTTGCGCCGATGCTGGTGGCGGTGACCAGTGTGATCTACGCCATGGGTCTGCTTATTGGCAGCGGCTACGATGTCCACATTATGAGCTCCATGATCGCCATCTTTCTCATGCCTATCGCCGTGGCTGACTCGGTACATATACTCAGTGAGTTTTTTGATCGTTATCACCAGTTTGGCGACAAGGCGCAGACGGTGCGCCATGTTATCGATCATCTGTTCTGGCCCATGCTGTACACCAGCCTGACCACCATCGCCGGTTTCACCTCGCTGGCATTTACCCCCATTCCGCCGGTGCAGATTTTCGGTCTGCACGTGGCCTTTGGCGTGGCGGTGGCCTGGGTGTTGAGCATGACCATGGTACCGGCCTATATTGCCCTGTTCGTGTCGGAAAAGAAACTGGCGCAGCGTCATCTGAACGCGGCGGGGGGCGCGCCGTCCGCCGGTATGACGCCGTTGCTGCAGAAGCTGGGCGACCTAAGTGCCAGTCACAGCGGCACGGTGCTGGTGGCTACACTGGCGCTGGTGGCGGTGTCGATATACGGTATCAGTCACATTCGGGTGAACGACAATCCGGTTAAATGGTTCAGCCCCGGCCACGAAATTCGCATTGCCGACGCTATCCTCAATCACCATTTCGGCGGCACCTATACCGCCTATCTCACCATCGACGAGCTGAAGCCGGACGGCTGCAACTGTGAGGAGGGTAGCAGAATAATCGCGGAGGCGGCGCAGCGGCGTTTCGGTTCCACTCATCCGGAAGCTACGGCGACGTTTGTCGCCACGTTAAATCGGGTGCGCGCTTTGCACCAGAGTGGCAAAATTGACGTAAACGAGGTGTTTTACCGTCTGCTGCGTCAGGCAGATGCGCTGGATGCACAGATTTTTGACGGCTGGAATCTGCTCGGCGACGAAATTAACTATCTTGATCCTGCCGGACTTACTCTGGACAATCTGCCGCGGCGCCTGGGCGCGGTGGGACGCGCTCATGCGGCGCAGCTGGATAAACTGCTGCGCCAGTTACGGGCGCGTGGCAATCTGGCCGGAACCCGGTTGCAGGACGCGGCACTGGCTGTTTGCGATGGCAACACTGCCCAGACTTTCCACGCTTTTGTGCTGGAGATGCAGGCGGAAATCACCGCACCGCCGTTCAAGAGGCCGCAGGTGTTACGTTATCTGGCCGGTTTGCAGCAATACCTGCGTGCCAGCGCTCTGGTGGGTAAAAGCAGCAGCGTGGTGGACGCGGTTAAAAAGGCCAATTACGAACTCAATTATCAGGCTCCGCCCGCTGATGCCGACGCCGCTGTGCGCGCGCAGTATCGCCGCCGCAACGACGCTTTTTACGCCGTGCCGCCCACCGCTGCCGCCGTGGCACAGGTGTATGTGCAGTTGGAGGGGATGAAAAAGAAGGACAGCCTGTTCCATCTGGTTACCCGCGACTACCATCACGCCAATCTGTGGGTGCAACTCAAAAGTGGCGACAATCGCGATATGGAAGCGGTGGTTGCCGCTGTTGACCGTTACCTGGCCGCGCATCCGGCACCATTTGAGATGCAGACGCGCTGGGCCGGTCTTACCTATCTAAACGTGGTGTGGCAGGATAGAATGGTGCGCGGGATGCTGTCGTCGCTGCTGGGCAGCTTTATCGTGGTGCTGGTGATGATGGTAGTGCTGTTTCGCAGTGTGCTGTGGGGGGTGCTGGCCATGTTGCCCCTGACTGTCACCATCACCATGATCTACGGCATTATCGGTCTGGTTGGCAAGGATTACGATATGCCGGTGGCGGTGCTGTCGTCGCTCACCCTGGGGTTGAGTGTCGATTTTGCCATCCATTTTCTCCAGCGCGCGCGTGAATTGCAGCGGGAAAACGGTGACTGGCGTGCCACCGTGGTACAGATGTTTCGTGAGCCGGCCCAGGCCATCAGCCGTAACGCCATCACCATTGCCGTCGGCTTTACCCCGCTGCTGCTGGCGCCGCTGGTGCCGTACAAGACGGTGGGCTTTTTTCTCGCTACAATCATGATATTATCGTGGCTGGCCACCTTGCTGCTGTTGCCGGCATTGCTGCAAATGCTGCAGCGCTGGGTGTTTCCCCGTTCGTCAGCGAAGGAGGATTGAAATGTTGCGTCTGTTGATGATGTTGGTGCTTGTGGCACCGTTGCTGGCTGTGCAACCGCTGCAGGCGGCACTGTTGAGTGCCGACGAAGTGATTGAGCGTGCCAATCAGGCGGCGTACTATGCCGGTAACGATGGTCGTGCCGACGTGAAAATGACCATCACCTCCAAAGATGGCAGTGTGCGACGGCGCGAGTTTACCATTTTGCGCCTGAACACCAAAAACGGTAACCAGAAGTTCTACACCTATTTCAAGGCTCCTGCCGATGTCTACAAAATGGCTTATCTGGTGTGGAAAAATGTCGACGGTGATGACGATCGCTGGCTGTGGCTGCCGGCCCTCAATCTGAAAAAACGGATTGCGCCGGGAGACAAGCGAACCAGTTTTGTCGGTTCCGATTTTGTCTATGAGGATGTCTCCGGTCGCAATATTCACGCTGATAAACACACCATGCTGGAACAGGGGGATGGCTATTATCTCATCGACAATACGCCGGTAGATGCGGCGGCGGTGGAGTTTTCCCACTATACGGTCAAAATAGACGCTACCACCTTTTTGCCCATGCTGGCGGAATACTACGACCACAGCGGTCGTTTGTATCGGCGGGTGGAAGCGCGTAAGGTGGCGCTGGTGCAGGGCTATCCCACAGTGATGGTGTCTCAGGTCAGCGATCTGGGCAGCGGCAGCAATACCCGCAACGAGTTCAGCAATGTCCGTTACAATATCGGTCTGAAGGAGCGCATCTTCAGCGAGCGCTTTTTGCGGCGGCCGCCGCGGGAGGTTACGCGCTGATGTCCTGGCGGCTGGTAACGCTGCTGCTGGCGGCGCTGATAGTGCTGGTCGGCGCGTTACCGGTGTCGGCGTGGCAACTGCATGGCTTTGTCGATGCCCGCAGCGGCCTGCGCCTGCACAATGCCGCCGGGCAGCGGCGCGCCATCCTCAATGAGACGCGCCTGCAACTTGATTTAAGTCACGACAGCGACTGGGCGCAGTGGCGGCTGCGCGGCGATGTTATCGCCGATGAAGCCGCCGGGGCGCACGATTTCGATCTTGAGCTGGGTCACGGCGTGCTGGATATGCGCGAGGCCAATGTGCTGCTCTATCCCCTCGATTGCCTCGATGTCAAAATCGGGCGCCAGATTCTCACCTGGGGCACCGGCGACCTGCTGTTTATCAACGATATGTTTCCCAAGGACTGGCAGTCGTTTTTTCTCGGTCGCGATGAGGAGTACCTGAAAGCGCCTTCCGACGCGGTACTGGCCAGTTTTTATTTTGACAGCGTCAATCTCGATGTGGTGTACACGCCGCAGTTTGACAGCGATCGTTACATCAGCGGTGAACGCTTATCGTACTGGAATCCCATGTTTGGCCGTCACGCTGTGCGCAGCGACGGCTTGCGTGTGGATAGGCGCAACCGCGCTTTTAGCGAAGATGAGTTCAGCGTGCGGCTGTATCGCGATGTGAAAGGCTACGAGCTGGCGCTGTACGGCTACAGCGGTTACTGGAAAAACCCGGTCGGTTTCGATGCCGCCAGTGGTCGCCAGAGTTTTCCGCGTCTGGATGTCTACGGTGCCAGCGGGCGGGGTGGGTTGTTCGGCGGTATCTTCAATATCGAAGGTGGTTTTTATAACAGTCGTGATGATCGCGGCGGTGATGATCCCAACGTACCCAACAGCGAATATCGCCTGCTGCTGGGTTACGAGCACGAGCTGGCGCGCGATTTCAGCGCTGCCGGGCAGTATTACCTCGAATATCTCGACCACTACGGCAACTACCGCGCGGCGCTGCCCGCCGCCGTCCACGCGCGTGAGCGCTGCCGCCACGTTTTTACCCTGCGTCTGACCCGCCAGGCGCTCAGTCAAAATCTTACCCTGTCGCTGTTTTGCTACTGGTCGCCTTCGGATGAAGATGGCTATCTGCGTCCGATTGTCAAGTACAAGGCCAGCGACGCGGTGAGTATCTATGTGGGGGGCAATCTGTTCCTCGGTCGGCGCTGTGATACCTTCTTCGGCCAGTTTGAGGACAACAACAACCTTTATCTCGGCGCCCGCTACAGTTTTTAGGTGACGGTGATGATCCCTTCCGCTACCGGCGCGACATGTCTCTTCGATAGTCATATACATCTCGATTTATTGCCCGCCGCTGTAGAAGTCGCTGGCGCTGCGTTGGTACCGGCATTAACACCGACGCAGTGGTTGCCGCTGCTGCGGCGCTACCGTAACAATGCGGCAGTATGGCTGGCGCTGGGGGCGCATCCCAGTGCTGTCGCCGCAGCAGATGCGGCGGCACTGCGTCGTCTGCGCCGCCTGCTACGCCATCCCAAAGTGGTGGCGCTGGGGGAGGTGGGGCTGGATGGACGTTACGGTGACGATGCCGCGCAACTGCTGTTGCTGCGGCGCCAGATGGAGTTGGCGGCCACAAGTGGAAAAGCGCTGGTATTACATTGCGTGCGCCGCTATCATGAGCTGGTGCCGCTGCTGGAACAGCAGGATGGCGGTTGTGGCGGTGTGCTCCACGGCTTCAGCGGTGGCAGCGATCTGGCTGCGCGGTTGTGGCGCGCCGGTTTTGCCATCGGTATTGGTCGCACCGTGCTGAACCCGGCGGCGAAAAAGCTGCGCACGGCGGTGGCTGCATTGCCAGACGCGGCGCTGCTGCTGGAGACTGATGCGCCGTGGCCGCGTGGTTGTGGAGAAGATGGCAGCAATGCCCTGGAGCGGATTGCTGCTGCCGTGGCGCAGATACGCGGCCAGCGGGTAGAACAGGTGGCGACATACACAGCCGCCAACGCGCGGCGGATTTTTTCCCTTACGGACTGATCTATGGAATCACATGGCTGTGTCGGCAGTGGCGCTGGCGACGAACGTTTTTCCCGTACGGCGCTGTTTCTCGGTAAAGACGCCGTGGCACACCTGGCGCGCTGCCACGTGGCGGTGTTCGGTCTCGGCGGCGTGGGTGGCTACGCGGTGGAGGCGTTGGCACGCGCCGGTATCGGCGCCATCACTCTGGTGGATAACGACTGCTTCTGCTGCAGCAATATTAATCGGCAACTGCATGCCCTGCCGGAAACGGTTGGCCAACTCAAGGTGGCGGTGGCGGCGCAGCGCTGCCGCGCCATCAACCCGACGCTCAGGGTGTACGAGGTGGCGCGCCGCTACAGCGCCCAGGAAGCGGCCGATTTTTTCCCGGCTCACTATCATTATGTGCTCGACTGTATCGACACTGTTTCAGCTAAAATCGACTTGATTCAGCAGTGCCGCGCGCGCAAGCTGGCGGTGATTAGCGCCATGGGGGCGGCCAACAAAATTGATCCGTCTCTGGTACGTGTCGGCGAGTTGTTCCACAGCGAAAAGTGTCGCCTGGCGCGCATTATGCGCAAGGAATTACGCCGCCGCGGTATTGACAGCGGCGTTACGGCGGTGTATTCCACAGAGCAGTTTCATCCGCCCGGCGGCAGTGAGCGCACGCCGCTGCTCGGCTCTGTTGCCACCATTCCGGCGCTGTTCGGCCTGATGATGGCTGGCCATGTACTGCAATCTCTGCTGACTGGGGTAATTAACGATGGAAATTGACTGGTGGCAACTGCCGGCGCTGTTTGCTGTAGGCGGTATAAGCGGATTCCTCAATATCCTCGCCGGCGGCGGCTCGTTGCTTACCCTGCCGCTGCTGATCTTTATCGGCTTGCCGGCAGTGGAAGCCAACGGTACCAACCGGGTGGCCATTGTGGTGCAGAATATCGTTGCCATGCGCAGCTACAAAAAAAGTGGCGTGCTAGCGTGGGACCTGGCGTTGCTGTGTACCGTACCGGCGGTGCTGGGCGCGATTATCGGTGCCAATATTGCCGTTACCATCGACGATCAGCTGTTTCGTCAGGTGCTGGGGGCGGTAATGGTGCTGATGCTGGTGCTTACCGCCATCGATCCGGTCAAACGCTTCGGCTGGGATTGCGGCGACCTGCAGCGGGTGCGGCGGCTGCCGTTGGTGGCCGGTTTTTTCTGTATCGGTATCTACGGCGGTTTTATTCAGGCCGGGGTCGGCTTTCTGATTCTCATTGTCGCCACCCTGGCGGGGATGGATCTGCTGCGCAGCAACGTGCTCAAGGTGGTGGTTATCCTCGCTTTCAATCTGCCGGCGGCAGCCATCTTCGCCTGGCACGGCGATATTAATTGGCTGCTGGGGGCGGCGCTGGCGTGCGGTAACGCTCTGGGTGGATTGGTGGCGGCGCGTCTGGCGGTAAAAAAGGGGCACAACTGGATTCGTCGCGTGGTCACAGTTGTGGTGTTGTTGTGTGCTGTCAAACTGTTTGTGGGATAAAATAATCGTTGTGGTATTTATGCTCGGCTGGCGAGCAAAAAATGCACATTGTATACAATTTTCCTTTTGCAATTTTATCAAACGGCGTTTACTATTAACAGCAATATGTGATCCCCCGTGCGGGTGTTCCGGGCGGGGTGTTGATTTTCTACATTACTTGGATAAGGGGGTATCTGATGGTTATGGCGTATGTAAGTTGGCGGCCACCACCGTATTGAAGCCGGGTTGTAGTGGCGTTTCGACCGGGTGAGCGGGCCTGTCTGCATGGCGCAGATGGCTCCAGCCCTGAACAAACTTCTAAGGACAGGTAAATTCTATGCAAATGCTTCAAAGTTCTATTGGCAGAAAGCTTGTGATGGCAGCGACCGGCCTGTGTCTGGTCGGCTTTGTCATCGTTCACCTGCTTGGTAACTCATCCATCTTCATCGGAGCGGATGGTATCAATGCGTATGCTGAGCACCTGCACTCACTGGGACCGTTGGTATGGGTCTTCCGTATTGTGCTGCTTGGCCTTTTCGGGCTGCATATCTTCTTTGGTATTCAGCTGACACTCGAGAACAGTGCGGCGCGTCCCATCGATTACGTGGAGAAGCAGAATATCCGCACCTCGTTTGGCGCCGAGACCATGATCTACACCGGTCTGGCCATTCTGGCTTTCGTTGTGTATCACCTGCTGCATTTCACCATGCACGTAACCAACCCCGAAATTTCCGTCGGCGTACTGCCGCTGGATGCGCTGGGTCGCAATGACGTGTTCACCATGGTGGTTCTCAGCTTCCAGAAGTTCTTCATCAGTGCGATTTATGCCGGTGCCATGGTGGCATTGCTGCTCCATCTGAGTCACGGTATCCAGAGCCTGTTCCAGACTCTGGGCCTGTTGAATGGCAAAACACTGCCGGTTATGGAAAAAATCGGTCGTGCCGTTGCCGTTGTCGCCTTTATTGGTTTTGTTTCTATCCCGGTGTCCATACTTCTGGGCCTGATTAAAGTTTAGGAGGGTTCATCGTGATCTTAGATGGAAAGTGTCCTAGCGGACCTATTGAAAAATCTTGGGACAAGCATCGCTTTGATCTTAAGCTGGTTAACCCGGCTAACAAGCGTAAGTACAAAATTCTGGTTGTCGGTACCGGCCTGGCCGGTGGTGCCGCCGCCGCAACTCTGGGCGAGCTTGGTTACAACGTAGAGGCGTTCTGCTATCAGGATAGCGCCCGTCGCGCCCACAGTATCGCAGCTCAAGGTGGTATCAACGCCGCCAAAAACTATCATAACGACGGTGATAGTGTATTCCGTCTGTTCTACGACACCATCAAGGGCGGTGACTTCCGCGCCCGTGAGGGAGACGTATGGCGTCTGGCCCAGGTGAGTAACAATATTATCGACCAGTGTGTGGCTCAGGGCGTTCCTTTCGCTCGTGAGTACAGCGGCCTGCTGGCCAACCGCTCCTTCGGCGGTGCCCAGGTTTCCCGTACCTTTTATGCTCGTGGCCAAACTGGTCAGCAGTTGCTCCTCGGCGCTTACCAGGCGCTGTCACGTCAGGTGAAGGCGGGCACTGTCAAGGTTCGCCCCCGCACCGAGATGCTCGATCTGGTCGTGGTTGACGGTGTGGCGCGTGGTATCACCGTGCGTAACCTCATCAGCGGCGAGATTGAGTCTCATTGGGGCGATGCTGTGATTCTGGCCACCGGCGGTTATATCAACGTGTTCTATCTCTCCACTAACGCCATGGGCTGCAGTGTTACCGCAGCGTGGAAAGCGTGTAAAAAGGGCGCCTTCATGGCCAACCCCTGCTACACCCAGATTCACCCCACCTGTATCCCGCAGAGTGGCGATCATCAGTCCAAGCTTACCCTCATGTCGGAGTCGCTGCGTAACGACGGTCGCTGCTGGGTACCGAAAAAAGCCGAGGACTGCGAAAAGCCCGTCAACGAGATTCCCGAAGAGGCGCGCGACTACTACCTGGAGCGCAAGTATCCCTCTTTCGGTAACCTGGCACCGCGTGATATCGCTTCGCGTGCCGCCAAAGAGCAGTGCGACGACGGTCGTGGTGTCGGCCCCGGCAAGCGCGGCGTCTACCTCGATTACCAGAGCGCCATCGAACGCGTTGGTGAGGACACCATCCGCGAGCGTTACGGCAACCTGTTCGACATGTACGAGAAGATCACCGACGAGAACGCTTATAAACAGCCGATGCGTATCTATCCGGCACCGCACTATGCCATGGGCGGTCTGTGGGTAGACTACAACTGCATGAGCAATATCCCTGGTCTGTTTGTGCTTGGTGAAGCCAACTTCTCGGTACACGGCGCCAACCGTCTCGGTGCTTCGGCTCTCATGCAGGGTCTGGCCGACGGTTACTTTGTAATTCCTTACACCATCGGTGGCTATCTGGCCGGCGTCAAGCCGGGCGAGGTGACTGACGAGCATGCGGCGTTTGCCAAGTCTCGCGAGGATGTAAAAGCGCAGATCAACAAGCTGATGAGCATCAACGGCAAGCGTTCCGTCAGCTCTTTCCACCGTGCCCTCGGCAAGATCATGTGGGAAGACGTCGGCATGGCGCGCAGCAAGGAGAGCCTCGAGGATGCTCTCAAGGCGATTCCGGCACTGCGCGAGGAGTTCTGGCAAAATGTCAAGGTTACCGGTTCCGAAGGTGATCTGAATAACCAGCTCGAGAACGCCGGTCGTGTGGCTGACTTCCTCGAGTTTGCCGAAATTCTGGCAACTGACGCGCTACACCGTGAAGAGTCCTGTGGTGGTCATTTCCGTGTTGAGCATCAGACCGATGATGGCGAAGCAATGCGTGATGACGAGAAATTCTGCTATGTTGCAGCGTGGGAGTACAAAGGTGAAGGCAAGGCACCTGAGCTGCACAAAGAGCCACTGAAATTCGAAAACGTTAAACTTGCAGTAAGGAGTTATAAATAATGGATCTGACACTTTACGTATGGCGCCAAAACGGTCCTGATGAAAAGGGCAAAATGGAGCAGTACGAGGCTAAGAATGTCAGCCCCGACAGCTCCTTTCTGGAAATGCTCGACGAGGTGAATGAGGAGCTTATCGCCAACGGAGAGCTGCCCATCGAATTTGACAACGATTGCCGCGAAGGTATCTGTGGTACCTGTGGTTGTGTAATCAATGGTGTACCGCACGGCCCGCAGGAGAAGACCACCACCTGCCAACTGCATATGCGCCAATTCAATGACGGTGATACCATCACTCTTGAGCCGTGGCGTGCCGGGGCCTTCCCGGTGGTTAAAGACCTGGTAGTTGATCGCAGCGCTCTGGATAAAATTATCCAGGCCGGTGGTTATACTTCAGCCTACACCGGTGAGGTTGGTGAAGCCAATCAGACACTGATTCCCAAGCCTGATGCCGATTATGCCATGGACGCAGCCGAGTGCATCGGTTGCGGTGCCTGTGTGGCAGCCTGCCCCAATGGTAGTGCCATGCTGTTCACCTGTGCCAAGGTTGCGCAGATGGCCGTATTGCCGCAAGGGCAGGTAGAAGCGGCTGAGCGGGTCAAGAATATGACCGAAGCGTTGCTTAATGCCGGTTTTGGCAACTGTACCAACCATTACGAGTGTGAAGCGGCTTGTCCCAAAGGGGTAAGCGTCAAGTTTATCGCCAAGTCGAACCGCGAATATATCAAGGCACTCGGCAAGTAATACCGGATAACATCCCGGAACAAAGAGGGCCGCTTCGTCGAAGCGGCCCTCTTTGTTTCAACTGGACGGTGTTGCTGTTATCTGGCGATCGCGCTGTGGAATTAACGAAAAATCGAAAGCGTTGACCGCCCACGCCATTATCACATCGGGTGGCTCATCACGCAAAAAAGAAGGTGGATTCTGACCGAGAAATTCGAGAACATCCACTAACAAATCGCTGCGTCTGGTCATGGCAGTAATATTAACCTGATGGTGACGCTTGCTGATTTTTTCGCCATTGGTTGCCAGCGCCAGCGGCAGGTGGCCGAATTGCGGCACCGTGTAGCCCAGACAATGGTGAAGAAAAATCTGCCGCGGGGTGGAAAACAACAGATCGCGACCACGTATTACCTGATTGACCCCGGCTAGGTAATCATCTATTACAACCGCCAGTTGGTAATTGAAAACTCCATCGTTACGCCGCAGAGGAAAGTCGCCTACTTCATGTTCAAGATGCTGCTGTTGCTTGCCGTAGACAATATCGGAGAATGAAATTACAACTCCACTGGTGTTGATGCGCCAGGCGCTATTGCGCTCGCTCAGACCACGATGGCGGCAGGTGCCGGGATAGATAGGGCCTTCTTCACCCATGTGGGGGGCGCTGGCACTGATGATGCGGCGTGAACAACTGCAGCGATATAACCGTCCCTGTTCGTGTAGTTGCCGCAATGCATCAGCATAGTGATGGATGTTGCGGCTTTGAAACGTTACCTCGCCATCCCACAGCAGTGCTAGGTGCTCCAGCTGCTGCATAATGGTGTCAGCCGCACCAGGCACAACCCTCGGAGTATCCAAATCATCAATCCGCAAAAGCCAACGTCCCCCAGATTGCTTGGCAGCACAGTAACTGGCTACAGCTGTCAGAAGCGAACCGAAGTGGAGCGCACCGGTTGGGCTGGGGGCAAAACGACCTGTAATTTGTCTATGTTCATGCATAATGGCACACAATCGCAGCAATTTGCCCGCTGTAAAAAGCGTATATCAGAATATATTACAAAAAATGTTGACAAAAGGCGCGTAACAACATATCTATTACGAAAATAGTATTAAATGAGGAGCATTATGATAATTACCCGCGCAACCGAATATGCCGTTCGTGCCATTCTGTACATGTCCAAGTTTCCCACCGGTCAGATTGTTCTGAAAAAAGATATCTGCCGCACCCAGGATGTTACACCGGCATTTCTCACCAAGATTTTTCAACCCCTGATAAAAGAAGGGATAGTCGGCTCGCAGCGCGGCGTTGGTGGTGGATTCTTTCTTAAAAAAGATCCAAAGGATATCACAGTGTACGATATCTTCAAGGCTCAGGAAGATCCTCTGCATATCAATAAATGTCTAATCGGGGAGGGCTGCTGCGAGCGCGACAGCTTCTGCTCGGTGCACGGCGCCTGGCGTGAGGTTCGTGATGGTATGAAGCAGCGTCTGGAGGAGTACACGTTTGAGCGCTTGGCGCGGGAGCAGGAGGAGAATATCGCCAACCTGATGAGAAGTAAGCGGGAATCTGCTGTCGCCGACAACTGATTGAAGCGATGATTAATTGCATTATACATTGACTAAAGAATAAATTTTGCATAGTATTGCTCGATTTTTCGTTGCTTTACATTGTCAGCGCATTTCAGGGGATGAAATATATGGACAAGGCACAGGCGGAAAAATACCGGGCTATTCTGCAGGAACAGTTGGAAAAGTTGTTGCGTGAGGCGGATAAAACTGTCTCGGAAATGACCGATGAAAAAGAGAATTTTCCCGATCCTACCGACCGGGCATCCATGGAATCGGATCGCAACTTCGAATTGCGGATACGTGATCGAGAACGGCGCCTGATAGCCAAGATCAAGGATGCGATAAAACGGATTGACGACGGGGTGTTCGGTATTTGCGAGTGTTGCGAAGAAGAGATCGGCGAAGCGCGTTTGCAGGCGCGGCCAGTAACCACCTTGTGTATCGACTGCAAAACCGAGCAGGAGCGCAAAGAACGGATCGGTTAGACGCCGACCAGGATTTGACTTAATCACAGCAGCCGCACTGTCCCTTGGGGTAGACGCGGCTGTTGCTTTTTGTCCCTGCCGAGGTTACAGCCATGACCAAAGAAGATTATATCTACGCCCAACCGCAGAACAACATCCCCCCATTCGATTTTAATGCCGCTGTTGTCGATGTATTCGACGACATGCTCACCCGCAGTGTCCCGCTGTATCACGAGTCGATTCGTCGTCAGGCGCAACTGGCGGCGGAATTTTATCAACCCGGCACGACAATTTACGATCTTGGCTGCTCCAACGGCAATTTTGCCATGCGGTTGCTAAAGGAGATGGGCACGGCTCCGTTTATCATGCAGGCGGTGGATAATTCACAGCCGATGCTGGAGCAGTATCGCACCCGCCTGGCCACCTGCCCCACCACAGCGCAGATAACGCTGCACAACAGTTCCATAGAGGATTTCCCTCTGCAGAATGCTTCGGTGGTGGTTGTCAATCTCACTTTGCAGTTTATCGCTGTGCAGCAGCGGCGGCAGGTGCTGCAGCGGGTATATGATGCCCTGGTTCCCGGCGGTGTTTTGCTGCTGAGCGAAAAGATTGTTGCCGCTGATGAACAGATCGACCAGATACAGCAGCGCTGGTATTATCGCTTTAAAGGGGAGAACGGCTATTCACGGCTGGAGATCAGCCAGAAACGGGAGGCGCTGGAAAATGTTTTGATTCCCGATACCGTGGAACAGCACCAGCAGCGCCTGCATGAGGTGGGGTTCAGGCACTGTGATATCTGGCTGAAATGGTTTAACTTCATGTCCATGTTGTGTATCCGCCCATGATAGATAACTCTGCCCTGCTGCAACTCTGGCGCGATCAGCCGTGGCACGACGCGCTGCAGGCGGTGCTGGCCGACATGGAGCAGTTTCAGCAACGCGATCGCAAGAGTCGCGCCTATGCTGAGGCGATTGCTGCTGTGCCGCCTCTGCCTACTGCCGCGCCGCAGCTGGATCGCGATCAGGTAACCATCGGCACCGCCGCGCAACTGACAGCGGCACAGCACAACCATCTGCAACAGGCGCTGTTCGCCTTGAGACCGTGGCGCAAGGGGCCGTTTAACCTGTACGGCATCGAAATAGACAGCGAATGGGTATCGGCGCTTAAATGGCAGCGCCTACAGGGCAATATCGCGCCGCTGCGCGGGCGGCGGGTGCTGGATGTCGGCAGCAGCTGCGGTTACTACCTGCTGCGCATGCAGGCGGAACAGCCGCGCCTGCTGGTGGGGCTGGAGCCATACGCTACCTTTTACTACCAGTTCTGTCTGCTGCAGCGCCTGTTTAAGATCGCCACCTGTTTTACTCTGCCGCTGAAATTTGAGCAGATGCCGCTGCTGGAGGGTTATTTTGACAGCGTGTTTCACATGGGGGTGCTGTACCACGTCAAATCGCCGCTGGATACCCTGGTGCGTTTGCGTCGCACCCTGCGTCGTGGCGGCGAACTGGTGCTGGAAACCCTGGTGATTCCCGGTGATGAATATCTGGCGCTGGCGCCGCCGCAGCGTTACGCCAAGATGAACAATGTCTATTTTATCCCCACGGTAAACTGTCTGCAGGCGTGGCTGGAGCGCAGCGGCTTTACCAATGTGCGCTGTGTCGATGTTACCCGCACCACCGGTGTCGAGCAGCGTAAAACCGCCTGGATTCAGACCGAATCCCTAGCTGACTTTCTCGATCCTGACGATGAGATGAAAACGGTGGAGGGCTACCCGGCGCCACGGCGCGCCCTGATGCTGGCCGAGGTGAAATGATGGAAGAACAACAGCCGACTGTGGATCATCTGCGCCGACATCTGGCGGAATATTCACCGCAGCTGGCTGGCGGCGGGCAATGCAGTGCCGCTGTAGCGCTGGTGTTGCGCCAGGGGGCGGAAGGGGTGGAGGTGTTGTTTATCCACCGCGCCCGTAACGCCGCCGATCCGTGGTCGGGAAACATCGCTTTTCCCGGTGGGCGTATAGAAGCTGATGATGACGATGCCATGATGGCGGCCATGCGTGAAACGGCTGAAGAGGTCGGGATTGTGCTGGAACGTGACCAGTTGCTCGGGCGCCTGGACGACCAGCACGGCGTGCGCATCAACGTCTGGGTAAGCTGTTACGTGTTTGTCAGCACCGCCACAGTTGGTGCTACCGCTGCCGACGAGGTGCAGCACGCCTTCTGGTATCCACTGGAACAGTTGCTCAGCAGCGAGCGCCATGGCCGCTTTGCGGTGGACTGGCACGGCGAGCAGAGCCTGGTGCCGGCGATCAAACTACATGACGACCTGCCGGTGCTGTGGGGACTTACCTACCGCTTTATCAGCAACTTCTTTGCTGCCAGCGCTATTTTGCCTGCCACTTTAGCGGCGTGTACCTTCAAGTAGCCTGCATTACAGTGGCGGCGCCGCCGCGCCCAGGCGCTGCTGGCGGTCGAAGCGTAGCCGTGCCAGTACCCACTTGCCGTCGCGTTGCAGCGAAGTGAAACCCACATAAATACTCTGGCTGGTGTAGCGTATCTCAGCATAGACAAAGTTGGACGAGATGGTCTGTTTGACCATCAACACTGTATAACCCTGGTATTTACCGTACAGACGCTCGATATTTTTCAGATACTGGCAGTTTGAAGCCAGCTGAGTGGCGTTGACGTATGGGCTGCCCTCCAGCCAGCGTTTTACCCCGGCGGCGTAACCGCTGCTACGGTAGGCGGCAAAGCCGGCGTGGATGTACTCCGGCACCTGTTTGGTGGCGGGCGGAGCAGTTGCCCATACTGTCCCGGCATGGAGCAGGGTGGTGGTCATGATAAGGATAATGAGATTTTTCATAGTGGGAACTCCTCTGAAGCGGCAGACAGATCCATATTACAGTAGATAGGTGGAGTGAAATGGTCAACAATTAAATTGAGATTTTACATTTGACAAATGTCGCTATTGTCTATTAGTATCACTTCTCTGTTTTCCAGTGGGCCTATAGCTCAGTTGGTCAGAGCCACCGGCTCATAACCGGTTTGTCCCAGGTTCGAGTCCTGGTGGGCCCACCACTTACAGATCACACGAAGGGCAGTTGATGGTAAGGACACGCAGGCGTTATCGCCATCGCAGTAAACCGTATATTTTAAGGAGAGTGCAATCACACCAGAGTTGCACTCTCTTTTTTTGAGGGAGGCTCATGGCTGCCGCAGTAACCATGCGCATGGCCGATCTGGCCGGGTTGCTCAACCGCTGCTATCCCCCCGATTTGGCCGAGGAATGGGATAATGTCGGCTTGCAGGTTGGTGATTCCGCTCAGGAAATAACCGCTGTCATGGTTGCTTTGGATCCCGGCATGACGGCAGTCAAACAGGCTTTGGCTCACCAGTGCCAGGCTTTGATAACCCACCACCCGCTACTGTTCAAAGGTCTCAAAAAAATCTCACCCGGTGATGAAACCGGCCGCATCATCTATACCGCCATCAAGGCCGATCTGGCCATCTTCAGTTGTCATACCAATCTCGATAGTGCTGCCAATGGTCTCAATGACTGGCTGGCTGCCCGGCTGGCGTTGTGCGATTGCAAGCCGTTGCAGCCGCCGCAGGGCGGTGACTTGCTCAAGCTGGTGGTGTATGTGCCCCGCGCGCATGAAGAGGCGGTGGCCCGAGCGGTGTGGGCGGCTGGAGCCGGTTGTATTGGCGCATACGATCACTGTTCGTTTCGAGCTGCGGGGATCGGGACGTTTCGCCCCGGCCGGGGGAGCGCGCCATTTATCGGTCGTGTCGGTAGTGATGAGCGGGTGGATGAAGTGCGTTTTGAAACTGTGGTCAGTCGTGCCGCCTGCGCCAGAGTGGTGGCCAGAATGCTCAAGGCCCATCCTTACGAGGAGGTGGCCTACGATCTCATCCCCCTGGCCAATCGACGAGATGATGTCGGCCTGGGGCGCATCGGCACCCTGGAGCATCCTCTTGGTCTGGAGCAGTTTGCCGAGCGTTGTAAAAATGCCCTTGATTGTGCCGCGCTGCGGCTGGTTGCCGCGCCGGGACGGCAGCAGATTAAAAAGGTGGCGGTGTGTGGCGGCAGCGGCGCCGCGCTTGTGCACGCGGCGGCGCGTCAGGGTGCCGATGTGCTGGTGACCGGCGATATGAAATATCACGAGGCGCTTACGGCACAGGCCCTGGGGGTGAGCGTGATTGATGCCGGGCACTTTGCCACCGAACGGTTAATGGCTCAGGAACTGGCCGCGCGGTTGCGCGCTGCCGCCGCCGAACGACGCTGGCAGGTGGAGTTCATGGTGGCGGACGAGGTCGATCCGTTTGTCTTTGTCTGACGGCTTGCAGGTAAACCGTAGCGAAATTTTTTACTTAGCCATCTTATTTGTTTTTGCGAGACCATCATATATTACGGAGGTAATGGCGTGAAAGAAGAAGTGCAGTTGCTCATAGACTTGCAGGAGCTGGATCAACACATCATAAAGGGGCGTAAACAGCAGGAGCAGTTGCGCAAGGAACAGGCCAGGCTGGCAGTGCAGGCAGACAAACTGCGTGCAGTTATCGACCAACTGGATGAGCAGATTGCCACCGTTGAGGCTGAATGCGGTGAAACCAGTAAAGCGCTGGCGCTGGAGCAGGAGAATGTCGCCAAGGCTGAGGCGCGCCTGCCGGAGATCAAAACCCAGAAGGAATATCTGGCGGTTCTAAAAGAAGCTGATACCGCCAAAAAACAGTGCAAGGATCTGCAGGAAAAAATCGATGCCAGTCAGGAAGTGCTGCAGGAACTGCAGGATAATCGCGATGAAAAGCAGCAGCAGCTAGAGGAGTTGCAGCAAAACAACGACAGCCGCAGCAATGAGATAGAGGCCGAACTTGTCAAGATTGACAAGTCCCTCAGCAGCGAGGATAACAAACGGGAGCGCCTGGCAAAAAAAGTGCCGGAGCAACTGCGTAAAACCTATGATATCCTGCTGCAGCGGCGTAACGGCGTGGCCATTGTCGAAGCGCGGCGCTATACCTGCCTCGGGTGCAACATGCACCTGCCGCCGCAGTTTTTTAACAACATGCTTAAGCATCAGGGGCTGGATAACTGTCCTCATTGCAATCGACTGCTGTATATTCAGCCGCAGGAAAATTAAACACCGATAGCAGATCGTAAACTGGTCGAAGAAGCACAGACGATCGCCGGTCTCTTGCGAGGCGGGAGGAAAGTCCGGGCTCCGCAGGGCGGGATGGTTCCTAACGGGAACCGGGGGTGACCCCAGGGACAGTGCCACAGAGAGCAGACCGCCTGCCAGTGGCAGGTAAGGGTGAAAGGGTGAGGTAAGAGCTCACCGGCTCCGCTGGTGACAGTGGAGGCCAGGTAAACCCCATCCGGAGCAAGGCCGAATAGGGAAGCGTTTGAGGACGGCCCGTCCGAAGCTTCCGGGTTGGCTGCTTGAGGCCGTCGGCGACGGCGGTCCTAGAGGAATGATCGTCCCCCGGCGGCGGGTAACTGCCGTCGGGTACAGAACCCGGCTTACGGGCTTCTTCGGCCAGTGTTTACCGCTGGCGTGGCAAGGGATTGACAATGGATGAGCAGCAGGCGGGCAACGCCCGGCGCTGGCAGGAGATCGTTACAGCACTGCAACGGGAGATCTCCTGTCTGGACGGTGAACAGCGGCGCTGGATTGAACAACGCCTGGCACTGGTGCATGCCCTGCAGCGGCAACTGCACCAGTTGTTTCTTGCCGCCGATGGCGCTGCTGCCTGCGCCCGCTGCGGCGGCGCCTGCTGCGAGCTGGGCCATAATCACATGACACTGGTCAATCTGCTCGGTGTGCTGCTGAGTGCCACAGTGCCCGAAGCCGATTTCAGCCGAACCTGCCCGTTTCTGGGGGCCGACGGCTGCCGCCTGGCGGTGGAGGTGCGGCCATTCAACTGTGTTACCTTTATCTGCCCCGAACTGGAAGAGGCGCTGACACCGGCGCAACAGGAGCGGTTTTACGCCCTGGAGCGGCAACTGCGGGACCAGTATGCCGTATTTGATGAGCGCTATCTCGGCTCCGGAATGGTCGGGTTGCTGATTCGTAGTCGCCGTATCGGCAGCGCGCCGTTGCTGGCGCGAGTCGATGTCTAACTGCTGGAGAGGTGCTGTGATGAAATTATCGTTCAAACGTAAAAACGGCGAGCTCGATGAGCTTATCGACAAATTGGTAGCTGCTACCGGCACCAAACATCCGCGCTATATCCGCGAGATGCTCATCGGCGTGCTCAAGGTCGGTGAGAGTGTCGATTACCCTGCTGATCTCAAATTGATGCGTACCACCCTCAAGGAGATGCGGCGTACCACCGAGGTGTTCGCTCCCTACCGGCGGCGGCGCAAGGTGACCATCTTTGGTTCGGCGCGCACCGGCAGCGATGAACCCATCTACCGCAAATGTGTCGATTTTTCCCGTCTGCTGGCGCAGCATGATTACATGGTGATTACCGGCGGCGGCGGCGGCATTATGCAAGCCGGTAACGAAGGTGCCGGTGAGGGCAACTCCTTTGCCGTCAATATTCGGCTGCCTTTTGAGCAGGATACCAACCGGGTGATGGAGCGCAGTGAGCGCACTATCCTGTACCGTTACTTTTTTAATCGCAAGGTGGCGTTTATCAAGGAGGCGGCGGCTATCGCTCTGTTTCCCGGCGGTTTTGGCACCATGGATGAGGCCATGGAAGTGCTTACCCTGCTGCAGACCGGTAAAACGGCGCCGATTCCGGTGGTGCTTATCGACGATGACGACGGCACCTACTGGGACGACTGGTTCCGCTTTGCCCGCGACGTGATGCTGCCCAAAGGGTTGATCTCCGGCGAGGATTTTGGCCTGTTTACCATTACCCGCGATGTTAGTGAGGCCTTTGATGTAATCGATTCGTTTTACCGCGTCTATCACTCCAGTCGCTACGTGGATAATCTGCTGGTAATCCGTCTCAACCGTGAGCTGTCACCCCGGCAGATAGAGACCCTGGAGCGGGAATTCCCTGAAATTATGCTGCCCGGTACCCGTATCCGTGCGGTGAGCGCGTTCGATAAGGAAAAAGATCAGCCCGATCTGTGGGAGTTGCCACGCCTGGCCATCGAATTCAACCGGCGCAGTTACGGTCTGCTAAATTCGTTTATCCGCCAGATCAACTCGTTTTAGGGAGCGTAACGTGGGCTATGCCAATCTGCAGCAGTGTGTATCCGATCTGGAACAGAGCGGTCAACTGCTCCGTATCAATATTCCGGTGGACGCCCATCTGGAGGTGGCTGCCATTGTGCGCCGCGTATACGCCGCCGCCGGGCCGGCGCTGCTGTTTACCAACGTGCGCGGTAGCACCTTCCCGCTGCTGGGTAATCTGTTTGGCACCCTGGAGCGTACCCGTTATATTTTTCGCGACACCCTGCCGACGCTGCAGAGCCTGGTGGATGCCAAACTCAACCCGGCGGCGGCGCTGAAAAAGCCGTGGCGCTTTATGGCCGCACCGCGTGCCGCCTGGCACATGCTGCCGCGCCGCGTGAGCACCGGTCCGGTACTGGCGCGGCAGTGCCGTGTCTCCCAACTGCCGCAACAGGTGGCCTGGCCTGATGACGGCGGCGCGTTTATCACCCTGCCGCAAGTTTACAGCGAAGATCCGCGCCAACCGGGCAGCCGCCACGCCAATTTAGGCATGTACCGGGTGCAGATCAGCGGCAACGAGTATACGCCGGATGAGGAAGTGGGGCTGCATTATCAGATTCACCGTGGTATCGGTGTTCACCATCAGGCGGCGTGTCAGCGCGGTGAACGGCTGCCGGTCAATATTTTTGTCGGCGGGGCGCCGGCCATGACGGTGGCGGCGGTGATGCCGCTGCCGGAGGGGATGCCGGAAACCAGCTTTGCCGGGGTACTGGCGGGGCGGCGTATCGATATGATAACCGCCGCCCAGTCTCCCAACGGGCTGCCGTTTCCGGCTCAGGCCGATTTTGTCCTGTGCGGCAGCATCGATCCTCATACCACCCGCCCCGAAGGGCCGTTCGGCGATCATCTGGGCTATTACAGCCTGAAGCATGATTTCCCCGTGATGCGGGTGGAGGCGGTCTATCACCGCGCCGATGCCATCTGGCCATTTACCAGCGTCGGTCGGCCACCGCAGGAGGATACCAGCTTCGGTGCGTTTATCCACGAGCTTACCGGCGCGCTGATTCCAACAGTGCTGCCGGGCGTGCAGGCGGTGCATGCTGTCGATGCCGCCGGGGTTCATCCACTGCTGTTGGCCATCGGCAGCGAACGTTACACCCCGTATCGCGACGCCGGTCGGCCACAGGAGCTGCTTACCCAGGCATGCGCCATTCTCGGTCAGGGGCAGTTGTCGCTGGCCAAGTACCTGTTTATTATCAACGGTAACGATTGTTCCGGGCTGGATATCCATAACGTAGCGGAGTTTTTCGCCCAGGTGCTGCGGCGTTGCGACTGGCGGCGAGATCTCCATTTCCACACCTGTACCACCATGGATACCCTCGATTACAGCGGCGGCGCGCTCAACAGCGGTTCCAAGGTGGTGGTGGCGGCCAGTGGCGCGCCGTGGCGTGAGCTGGCCACCGCGGTGCCGGAGCAGTTGCATCTGCCCGTTGGCTTCTCTTGTCCACGCGTAGCTATGCCGGGAGTGCTGGTGTTGTCCGGTCCGGCGTGCAGCAGTGCCGCTGGCGCGGCAGCGGCGGATATGCAGCGCTTTTGCGCCGCCTATGGCGGTGATGACGTCATCAACCGTTTTGCCGTGGTGGTGATCAGCGACGACAGTGAGTTTGCCGCAGCAAATTTGAATAACTTTCTCTGGAGTACTTTCACCCGTTCCGA
>JAMOOS010000265.1 GCA_027065245.1 Desulfuromonadaceae bacterium
GTCAACAACACCGCCGCCCGGCGGCAATTCGGACCAGAACCGCTGCTGCAACTGGGTCAACAGGGGCGCAAACGTCTCGCGCTGGAGCGCGCTCACTGCCACGGCGTCAAAACGGCGGCACAGCTGCTCACATTCGGCGCTATCAATCAGGTCGCATTTATTAAACACCAGCAGGCGCGGGATATGCGCCAGCTCCAGATCGGCAAGAATCTGCTCCACGGCGCTGATCTGCTCGGCAAAGCGGGGATTGGCCACATCCACCACGTGCAGCAGCAGATCGGCATCTTCCAGTTCTTCCAGGGTCGACTTGAACGCCCCCAGCAAACTGGGCGGCAACTGACGGATAAAACCGACAGTATCGGTGATAATCACCTCGCGCTCGCAGGGAAAACGCAACCGCCGCGTGGCGGTATCGAGGGTGGCGAAGAGCAGATCCTCGGTAAATACCGCGCTGCTGGTAAGGGCGTTGAGCAACGTCGATTTACCGGCGTTGGTGTAGCCGACAATGGAGATAATCGGCACCCCGGCGCGCTGGCGGCGCTGACGGCGCTGACGCCGCCCGGTCCCCATCTGCTTCAAACGCTTTTCCAGCCGACTGATCCGTTCACGGATGCGGCGGCGGTCGATCTCCAGTTTGGTCTCACCGGGGCCGCGCCCGCCGATACCACCCATCAGACGCGACATGGCGGTACCCTTGCCCGACAGGCGCGGCAGAATATACTTGAGCTGCGCCAGTTCCACCTGCACCTTGCCGTCGAGGGTATGAGCGCGGCGGGCAAAAATATCCAGAATAATCTGCGAGCGATCCACCACCTTCAGGTCGGTAATCTCACTGATGGCGCGCACCTGATTGGGGCTTAGATCCTGATCGAAAATCAGCATGGTGGCATGCTGCTGCAAGGCGCGGATCACCACGTCGCGTATTTTGCCAGCGCCCATCAGGTAGCGGGGATTCAGTTTCTGCGGCCGCTGCATCACCTGATCTATCACCACCACGTCGGCGGTTCGCGCCAGCTCGTGCAGCTCACACAGCGAATCCTCCATCTCACGGCGTGAGCACTGCGCCACCGAGATAAGGATGGCGCGCTCACGCGGGTCGGCCAAATCGACACCCGCCGCCACGCCACGCGCCATTTCATCTTCCAGCGCCGATAAAAAGGCTTTAAAATCCATGTCGAGGCGGGAAAAATCCTCGATCAGGTGCTCCTCCACCTGCCGCCGCTGCGGATTGTCCGGCAGCAGGTTGGCATAGTACAACGCGCGCGGCTGGCCACAATCACCGACACCGATGGCGGCCATCACATCCAGACGCAACAGTGCCAGGTCGGTAAGATCGTCGCGCGACA
>JAMOOS010000266.1 GCA_027065245.1 Desulfuromonadaceae bacterium
GGTCTCCGGCACGCGCTGCACCCGGTGGGTGCCGCTCTCGTATTTCAGGCGCGAATAGACATTATCGCCGCTGATCATGGCGATAACCTCCTTGAAGCCCCCCACGCCAGCCTCGGAAGAGCTGAGGATCTCCACCTTCCAGCCCCGTTTTTCGGCATAACGACTGTAGGCACGGAACAGATCGGCGGCAAACAGCGCCGCCTCGTCGCCGCCGGTACCGGCGCGAATTTCGAGAATGATGTTTTTGCCGTCGTTGGGATCTTTGGGCAACAGCAGCACGGTGAGTTGCTCGGCCAGGCTCTGATGCTCCGCCTCCAGCTCCGGCAGCTCCTCGCGCGCCATTTCGCGCATGTCGGGATCTTCGTCGCGCAGCAGCTCGCGGTTGTCCTCAATCTGCTGTTCAATCTCGCGGTAGCGGCGATACACCCGCACCGTTTCGGCCAAATCGGCGTGCTCGCGGGTAAGAGCGCGAAAACGCTTCTGATCCGACAACACCGTCGGATCGGAGAGCAGCCCCTCTACCTCCATAAAACGGTCGACAACTTCTTCGAGTTTATCAAAAATAGCCACGGTTCTATCTACATCCTGTTATACGCCGCCACAGCAGCGTCCGTTTATTGAGTATACGCTATCAAAGCCGTGCTACAGCCGGGCGAACTCCTGGCGTACCTGAGCCGTCTGACCGCAGCACATTTTACCTTCGGGACAATCGCCGCTAACGCAACCCGGCCCGGCAGCGGCAAACAGCAACGGCGCACACTGACGGCACAGGCGCAGCATCTGCGTAGCCATGGCGCGAATTTCCCACTGGGCGCGCCGACAGCAGCGCAGGGCAAAAAAATGGTGCAGCTCGCGCGCGTTCATGGTCAGAACCAGCTTGGTTTCAGCCGCATTGGGCAGGACAAAACGGGCATCTTCGGCGGGAATACCGGCGCAGAGCATATCGCTGTAGAGCTGATGCACAGCGTCAAACAACTGCCGATAGCGCTGCTGCAACTGTGGATGTGCCGCCAGCGACGGCGGTTCCACGGCGGCAAAACGCTCGCTGCTGGCAACGTAGCGCTGACTCTGCTGCGAGTAGGAAGCCAGGCGGTGACGCACCAGTTGGTGGGAACAGGCACGGCTGATCCCCTCGATGCCGAAACTGAAACTTACATGCTCCAGCACCGAAAAATGTCCCAAAGCGATGATTTTTTCGATGAGCTTGTGCTGCTGCGCCTGCGACTGCTCCAGCAGATGGTCGATAGCGCTGGCGCTGTAGCATAATCGCGCTGCGGCAGCGACGATTTTTTCCGGTTCGGGAGTGTGGCTAAGCAACTGCACCAGCATGTAAAACACCTTGATTTTAAATACGCTTTAACGACAATCAGCCGCAGAAGATAAAACTATCCTTGCGGCTGATTGACAACAGATAAAATCTCTGACAAGCTGCCGAAATGTTTTCGGCAACCTGCGAAGCAAGGTATTACTTCTTGGCATACCTCTTACGGAAGCGCTCGATCCGACCGGCGGTATCAATGAGTTTTTGCGTACCGGTGTAGAACGGATGGCAGGCAGAGCAGATCTCGGTGGTCAGCTCGCCGTCACGCGAATAGGTGGAACGGGTCTGAAATGTATTACCGCAGTGACATTTGACCGTCACTTCTTCGTACTTGGGGTGGATACCCTCTTTCATGGTGGCTCTCCTTTTGTCGGTAAGTGCCTGGCTTGGTACAGGCGGTCTGGAACATGTTTTTTCACCAGCCCGGCGGCTTGGGCAGCACGCAGGGTAATGGCGTTACATACACTGTTTTGCCTGACGATGCAAGTATTTTCGCCAGCAGCAGCGGCGATTACTGATTCATGGAATCGAGAAATTCGCGGTTATCCTCGGTTTCCACCAGCTTTTCGCGCAAAAACTCCATGCTGTCCACCACGTTCATGGTGCTAAGCACCTTACGCAACAACCACATGCGCTGTAGAGTGGTGGTGTCCTGCAGCAGCTCCTCGCGCCGGGTGCCGGATTTGTTGACATCGATGGCGGGAAAGGTGCGCTTGTCCACCAGACGACGATCGAGCACCAGCTCCATATTGCCGGTCCCCTTGAATTCTTCAAAGATCACTTCGTCCATCTTGCTGCCGGTGTCGATGAGGGCGGTGGCGATAATGGTGAGACTGCCACCTTCCTCCACGTTACGCGCCGCGCCGAAAAAGCGCTTGGGCTTGTGCAGGGCGTTGGAGTCGACACCACCGGAAAGGATTTTACCGCTGGACGGCACCACGGTATTGTAGGCGCGCGCCAGGCGGGTAATAGAGTCGAGCAGGATCACCACGTCGCGCTTGTGCTCCACCAGACGCCGGGCCTTCTGGATTACCATTTCGGCCACCTGGACATGGCGGGTGGCGGGCTCGTCAAAGGTGGAGGAAACCACCTCGCCCTTAACCGAACGCTGCATCTCGGTAACCTCCTCGGGACGCTCGTCGATAAGCAGCACGATCATGTAGGCTTCGGGATGGTTGGCGGTGATGGAGTTAGCCAGATTCTGCAGCAATACGGTTTTACCGGTACGCGGCGGCGCCACAATCAAACCACGCTGTCCCTTGCCGATGGGCGACACCAGATCGACCACGCGCATGGCGATATTGTCGCTGGTGGTCTCCAGATGAAGGCGCTGATCGGGATGCAGCGGCGTCAGGTTGTCAAACAGGGTCTTTTTGCGCGCCACGGCCGGATCTTCAAAGTTGATCTCCGACACCTTGAGCAGGGCAAAATAACGCTCCCCCTCCTTGGGCGGACGGATCTGACCGGATACGGTATCGCCGGTGCGCAAGCTAAAGCGGCGAATCTGCGACGGCGACACATAGATATCGTCGGGGCCGGGCAGATAATTGGCGTCGGTGGCACGCAGAAAACCAAAGCCGTCCGGCAGAATCTCCAGCACCCCTTCACCAAAGATGGCACCCTTTTTGGCCGCCGTGGAGCTGAGAATGGCAAACACGATATCCTGCTTGCGCATCCCCGCCACCCCCTCGATATTCAAATCGTTGGCGATGGAGATAAGCTCGGTAATCTTTTTGGCTTTGAGATCCTTGAGGTGCATGGAGGAACTTTCGTCCTCAACAACGGCACGCTTTACCGCCCTGGTTTTGGGCGCACTGGTTTTAGGCGCACTGCTCTTGTTTTCCGGTTGTTTGCTGTCTGTTTTTTTCATTAAATTAGCGGGCGCTCGTCAGCGGCTACGTAAGGGTCGCCACTGCGGCAACTGGCCTCTCGGTTTTGGAGTGGACAATGATAAGGGGTAAATCCATTGAGGACAAACTATGAGAACAGACAGGATCCGCCGAGCGAACCCTGAACGATAAACTTGCCACCCTTTTACCGTCTTTAGCGGTGGTTGTCAATGCTAATTGTCGCCGCACCCGGCCCGGCGGTTTACATCACGTCGGCGATGCGGTACAAAAGTGCAGCACTTTAGCAACCAATAAATCATTCGGGAGATAACACACATCATGATCCTCGCATCAGAGCTAAAACGCGGGCTGGTATTCCAACTGGACGACGCTCCGTGCAGCGTAATCGACATCAACCAGCAATCCCCCACTGCCCGTGGCGGCAACACCCTGATCAAAACCCGCTACCGCAACCTGATAACCGGTCAGGTACTCAACAAAACCTTCAAATCATCTGACAAGATCGACGAAGCTGACTTTGTCCGGCGCAAGGGGCAATTTCTTTACGCCGGTGGCGACGACAGCGGCACATTCATGGATATGGAAAGCTACGAGCAATTTGACATCAGCGGCGAGATGTACAGTGATATCAAGGGTTATCTGAGCGACGGCCTTGAAGTGATGCTGGGAATCTACAACGATATGGTGATAACGGTGGAACTGCCGCTGACGGTGGAACTTACCGTGACCGAAACCGCTCCATCCATCAAAAACGCCACCGCCACCGCCCAAACCAAGGAAGCCATCCTCGAAACCGGCCTGGCACTGCAGGTACCCGGCTATCTGGAAAGCGGCGAGCGGATTAAAATAGACACCAGGGAATGCCGCTTTATCTCGCGCGCGTAAGAAAATATAGCCGACACCACGTTGTACCGTTTAACCTGCTGTTATTTCCGCAGCGCCAATATCAATACATATCCGGGAGGGGATAGATGGATCAGGCCGAGTTTTTGAAAAAGCAGCTGGAATTTCGCAAGCAGTTGATGGATCGCCTCAACGAGATTCACAGCGCCAGGAATCTCATCGAGATCATGCAGCAGATCAGCCAGCGCATTCCACAGTTGTTCAACGCAGAGCGTATCACCATCTATCTGGCCGACCGCCGCAGCAACCAGCTGGTTTCAAAAATCATCTCCGGCACCGAATTAAAAAGCATCGCTATCCCCATCGATAACAACACCATCGCCGGTCACTGCGCCAGTTGCCGCCAGGTGGTAAATGTAAAAAATGCCTACGACGAACACGAACTGCGCATGCAGCATAGCGATCTGAAGTTCAACCCGGAATGGGACAAACGCAGCGGTTTCACTACCCGTGCGGTACTGTGCGTGCCGATGATGTTTCAGCAGATTTTTATCGGCGTTATCCAGATTCTCAACAAACGGGAGCCGGACGGCTTTGCCGAACAGGATATCGACTTTGCCCAGGAACTGGCTACCGCCCTGGGCATCGCCATCTACAATAACCAGCAGCGTTCGCGCGGCACCAACAGCACGCCGCGTCCCAGCCGCTACCGCTATCTGCTGGAAAAACAACTTATCGATGAAGACACCATCCGTCAGGCCAAACAGGTGGCGGAAGAAAAAAATCGCGATGTCGACCTGGTGCTTATTGACGATTTTGGCGTCAAACGCGACGATCTGGCCAAAGCGCTGGAGTTATTCTTTGGCACCGATTTTGTCCGCTTCGACCGCGACATGAAACCGCCACGCGAGCTGCTGGAACGGCTGAAACCAGAGATGCTGCGTCACGACCTGTGGGTGCCGGTTTCCCGCGAGAACGGTGTTATCCACATCGCCATGCAGAATCCCAACGATCTACAGAAGCAGAGCCTCATCTCCTTCTCATTCCCCGGCCAACGCAAAACCCGCTTTCTTGCCGCCTTTGCCGACGAACTGCACCAGATGATCGACCTGTTTTACGATCAACACAGCCAGGGCGGCATGGACGATACGTCGCTGCAGGATATCCTCAGCAGCCTGGAAGATGACGACGAACCGGAGCTGGAACAAGAGATAAAACAGGTATCGGAGGAGGACAGCGCCCTGGTGAAGATGGTGAACAAAATCATCTGCGACGCCTATCACGCCGGCGCTTCCGATATCCACATCGAGCCGTATCTGGGTAAAAACGACGTGCGGGTACGCATCCGCATCGACGGCTGCTGTCAGGTTTATCAGCAGATTCCCTACAAGTACAAGTACGCCATCACTTCACGCATCAAGATCATGGCCGGGCTGGATATCGCCGAGCGACGCAAGCCGCAGGACGGCAAAATCACCTTTAAGAAGTACGGCCCGCTGGATATCGAACTGCGCGTGGCCACAGTACCCACCGCCGGCGGTGTAGAGGATGTGGTGCTGCGCGTGCTGGCCTCTGGCGATCCGCTACCGTTTGAAAAACTGGGCCTGACCGAGCGCAACTATCGCGTGGTGGACGCCGCCATCCACAAACCCTACGGCCTGGTATTGTGCGTCGGCCCCACCGGCAGCGGAAAAACCACCAGCCTGCACAGCGCCATCGCCAGGATAAACACCACCGAAACCAAAATCTGGACCGCTGAAGATCCGGTGGAAATCACCCAGAAGGGGCTGCGCCAGGTGCAGATGAATGCTAAAATCGGTCTCACCTTTGCCACCGCCCTGCGCGCCTTTCTGCGCGCCGACCCCGATGTAATCATGGTGGGGGAGATGCGCGACGAGGAGACCGCCGCCATCGGCATCGAATCCTCCCTTACCGGCCACCTGGTCTTTTCCACCCTGCATACCAACTCAGCGCCGGAAACAGTAACCCGCCTGCTCGATATGGGTATGGATCCGTTCAGTTTTTCCGACGCCCTGCTGGTAATCATGGCGCAACGACTGGCGCGACGCGCCTGCCCCGACTGCCGCCAGCGCTACACCCCCAGCGCCCAGGAACTGGACGAGCTGGCCGAAGAGTACAGTCGCGAACTGTTTGACAAATTGCAACTCGACCCGGCCGCAATTCAGATGGTCAAAACCGTCGGCTGCGCGAAATGCGGCAACACCGGCTATCGCGGCCGCCTCGGCCTGCACGAAATTCTCGACTGTACCGACGAAATGAAAGCCCTGATAAAAAAGAAGGCGGAAGTGGCCGATGTGCGCGACCTGGCCATCGCCCAGGGGATGACCACCCTCAAACAGGACGGCATCCTCAAGATGCTGCAAGGCCATACCGACTTGAAAGAGGTGCACCGGGTGTGCATCAAGTAGTCAGAACACCCAGATTAAACCTGTTACAAAAACTTCCTAAACAACCACGGCCACCCAACCGACGAGAAGGGTGTGTGCTGCTTCACGGATGAAGCGACACACGGCACCGACACCGACAGCCACGGAGGGCAGCCATGATTATCACCAATTCAGACGTAGTGCTGCAGGCACAGCATCAACTGCGCCGGGAAAGCGGCAAATCAGAATCCCTGACCATCTGGAGCAACATCCCTCCAGCAACACAGCAACCACCGCCAGCCGACAGCGACAGTGTCACCATCGCCAGCACTGATGCCACCACACGCAGTGGTGCTACCATTATTGACGATGCCCCGCCCACCGCCGACGAAGACCTGGAACTACGTATTCTGCGCCGCCTGGTGGAAATGCTCACCGGCAAAAAAATCGACATCACTACCGGACAAAAGATAGCCGCCAAAGCGCAGCAGGCTCAGCAGATCGAAGAAGGCGACAGCGTCGGCATGGTCTACACTTATCAGGAATATCAGCACGAAAGTGAGCAGGTGAGTTTCAGTGCCGCGGCACAGATCAACACTGCCGACGGTCGCAGCATAGATGTGCAGATAGAGCTGAACATGAGCCGGGAATTTTATCAGGAAACATCGCTGGAGATGCGCTCGGGTGCAGCGCTGACCGATCCGCTGGTGTTTAATTTCAACGGCAACGCCGCCGAATTGAGTGATGATACCTTCAGCTTCGACCTCGATCTGGACGGCAAAAACGACCAGATGGCCTTCATGACGCCGGACAGCGCCTTTCTGGCGCTGGATCGCAACGGCGACGGCACTATAAACAACGGCAGCGAACTGTTCGGCCCCACCAGCGGTGATGGTTTTACCGAGCTGGCCGCTTTCGACAGTGACGGCAACAACTGGATCGATGAAAACGAC
>JAMOOS010000267.1 GCA_027065245.1 Desulfuromonadaceae bacterium
GATGTGTTTACCAGTTTC
The DNA here is from genome assembly GCA_027065245.1 of Desulfuromonadaceae bacterium. Taxonomy (GTDB): domain Bacteria; phylum Desulfobacterota; class Desulfuromonadia; order Desulfuromonadales; family Desulfuromonadaceae; genus Desulfuromonas. The sequence continues at coordinate 19 of JAMOOS010000267.1, forward strand.
GAGACTCTTGAATTCGCAGATATGGCTCATGGTGAGGATGATATCCTTCTGGGTCTCCTCAATTTCGCGATCGTGATAACACTTTAGCTCCAGATGGGTTTTCACCCTAGCGCTAAGCTCGTGACTGTTAAACGGCTTGGTTATATAGTCCACGCCGCCCAGCTCAAAGCCGGTAACAATGCTTTCGGTATCACTTTTGGCGGTAAGGAATATCACCGGAATATCCCGGCTTTGCTTATCCTGCTTCAAGCGACGGCATACTTCGTAGCCGTCCATAGGTTGCATGAGGATGTCGAGAAGAATCAGGTCGAAGGTGTGTTCCTTTACCCGCTGCAATGCCTGCTCGCCACTGGTAGCAAAAATAATGTGGTAGTTGCCCTGATCCTTGAGGATGTTTACCCCTACCTGGATGTTTTTCAGATCGTCGTCGACAACAAGTATTTTTTTGGGCACATCGTACATTCGTCTATCCCTCCCCGGGTTTCAGCCCGGTCATAAGAGATGGATACTGGTTGAGCAGGGCACTGACAGCGGCGAGGTCAAAAGCACCTATGGCAACACCTAGCTGACGACAATATGCGTTAATGCTTTGCAAATTGTATTCCGCGGCAACATTTTCCAACTCGGCATTAAAGCAGCGGATCTGCTCCATGTCTCCTTTGTCCTTGATCTGGCGCCAGCGCTTCTGCAGCTCTCCCGCCAGCCGACCATAGACGATTTTTCTGACATTCTCGTCGACAATTTGGCCGTTATCAACAGCAGACGATGTTTCGCCGTCAACAACGTCACAGGGAAGGAAGCTGGCAAGTATTTCAAGTATTTCCTGCTTTTCCGCCGGCTTACGCAGATAGCCGTCAAACCCCAGATCACCGATACATTCCAGGTCCTCGCCCAGAACCGACGCGGTGAGGGCAATCACCGGCAAATGACGCAGTCTGTCACAGGCGCGAATACGCCGCACCGTCTCGTAACCATCCAGCACCGGCATACGCAGATCCATCATAATCAGGTCGACAGCGACTACTTCGAGCTGTTCTAAAGCGTCCAGGCCGTGTTTTGCCTCCACCAGAGCCAGCGGTGTGGCGGACAGCACCGCCCGCAGCAGGCGACGATTGTCGGCCACATCATCTACAACCATCACGGTGGCCGGCTCAAACTCTATCCGACATAGCGCGTTTTCTACACTGTCGGCAGCACGGGTGGAACTCACATCGATATCATACAGACGCACGGTGAAGGTACTCCCCTCGCCCACAACACTGGATACGCAGATATCGCCACCCATCATGGTTACCAGTTTTTTACAGATGGACAACCCCAGACCGGTACCGCCGTAACGACGCTGACTTTGCCCTGTCTGTTGTTCAAATACGCCGAAAATCCGCTGGCGGTCTGCTGGCGCAATACCCATGCCGGTATCGATGACATCTATTTGCAGATCGAGCTTGCTACGCTGCCGATCTTTGTACACTTTGGCTACGCGCAGGGTTACGCTGCCCGTGTCGGTAAACTTGATGGCATTGCCCACCAGGTTAAATAAAATCTGGCGCAAGCGCACACCGTCAAACAACACATATTCGGGAATTTCAGGGTCTATCTCGATATGCAGTTGCAACCCTTTTTGGCGGATTTTTTCATAGAATAGCTGCTCAATTTCACCAAAGAGTTGTCCCGGATTGATGCTTTCGTACTGTAACTGCAACTGCCCGGCTTCTATTTTGGACAGATCGAGAATATCGTTTATTATCCTCAGCAACGCCCGCCCGCCAATCTTTACCGAATGGAGATAATCCTTCTGCACCGGATCGGTGATCAGTTCATCGAGAATCTCAGTAAAACCGATAACCGAGTTCATCGGCGTACGAATTTCGTGGCTCATATTGGCAAGAAACTCGCTTTTGGCCCGAGTAGCCTGTTCCGCCAGATCTTTGGCGCGACGCAATTCATCCTCTACCCGCTTGCGCCGCTCTATTTCCAGCGACAGACGCCAGGTCCAGAACAAAGTGCCGGTGATGACAAGAAACAACATCCCGGCGATCTGCCACATCAGGGTGTAATCGATCTGCGCTTCATATTCAAAAGTTACCCAACGACGGTAAATTTCGCGCCGCTCGTTCGTGTCGATACTGGCCAGCGCCTTGTTGATGACGGTACGCAGCATAACGGCATTGCGCGGCATCATAAAACGCAACGGATAGCTGTACGGTGCAAGACCAGAAACCTTGACATTGCTGATGCCGAATTTGGCACTGATGTAATCGAGGGTGGGCAGGTCGATGATAAACGCGTCCAGCTGCCCCTGCGACAGCGCCTCCAGCCCGTCGGCGTAGGAAGGGAAACGGTGCACCTGTACATCGTCTACATCATTGGCCAAATCGTCGCCTACCCGGTAGCCGTCCACCACCCCTACATGATGGCCGGCCAGATCGTTTATAGCACGCGGCGAAAATCCCCCCTTACGCACCGCAATGGCGTATTCCAGTTTAAGGTAGGCGCGGGAAAAGCTGAATTTAAGTGCCCGGCTATGGGTATAAGCGGCAGCATCCACCAGATCGGTGCGCCGTTCCGCCAGCGCCTGCAGCGCATCGGCAAAGGTGGCGCTGCGGCGCGGGATAAATTTCAAGCCGGTACGCTTGGCTATCAACTTGATGTAGTCGGCAATAATGCCTCTGTAACAACCCTGCTCATCATAGAACGACAGCGGCCCGGCTGCCGGATTTCCGCTTATCCTTATGCCACGCTGAGCCGCTATCCAGCGCTGCTGTTCATGTGAAAAGGTGATCTTCTTACCGTCCTGCTGCAACCAGCGCTTACTGATCGACTCCCGCTCCTGCGCGCTGATATGCTTAAGCCCTTTATTGATAATTGAGCACAGCACCAGGTTTTCGCGCCGGGTAGCCATACATAACTTGGCCGGCTCACTGGCAACGGGAAACAGAGCCCTGATATCGGGCAACCCGTCCCGGTTGGCCACGTAACTGGCAGCGGCAAAAGTGCCAACGTAAAAATCGGCCTTGTTGTCAGCCAGAATCCGCAGCGCTGCCGCAATCGACGGCGCTACACGGGTACGCAGGGTGGGAAAACGTCTTTTAAGGCTGAGCAACCCGGAACTACCATTCACCGCCACCGCACGACAGGAAGCAATATCATCCAGACGGGTAATGGAGCGGTTCTGCTCCTTTACAATCACAAACTCATGCACAGCGGCATAAGGGCGTGAAAACAAAAAGCGCCCACTATCGTCCGGACTGGCGGCGGCGACAAGATCAACTTTGTGGTGCCGTAACAACTCAAACAGCCCGGCGCGTGACTTTGACGAACTAAACACAAACGACAGTCCGGTTCTACTCTCCAGCAGATCGAGATACTCCCTGGCTATTCCCTGGTAGCGATCACCACTGCTAAAATCAAACGGCGTCCAGTCACGACCGCAACCAACGCGCATTATGGGATGCTTCCTTATCCACTGGCGCTCCTCAGCGGTGAGAGTCGCATCCACCGAATGACTGCGGGAAAAATAATTTACCCACTGGCGCAGAATACGCCGATGTACCGTCGAATCGATACTGGCCAGCGCTTTGTCAAGAATCTGCGCCAGCATGGGGTCTTCCCTGCGGCTGGCAAAACAGAGGCCGGTTTTCAGCTCCGGCACTTTGAAAGCAACACTGACGGTAGTGATTACGTTGTGTTCAATAAAATAGTTGGCGGCAGCCATATTGCCGATGTAGGCGTCAACCTTTTCCATGGCGAGCAGGTCGATAGCGTCCTCGTTGGAGGCGGTGAGACGCAATTTGATGTGCGGATAATGATTAACCAGATAATCGTTGAGAAAATTGCCCTGCGGTAATGCTACCACCTTACCGGCCAGATCGGCCATGGAACGGATTGAATCGTTCCCCTTGTGAACAAACACCGCAGTATCGATAAGAATGTACGGTGCGGTAAAACAGAGGTACTCCTCTCGCTGCGGCGTTCTGGCGGCACAGGCCAGCATATCGGTTTCCCCGGCTCTGACGGCATTGAGTACCTGCTGCCACGATGCCGGATGATATTCCAGTTTTACCCCCAGCCGCTTTGCCACCTCGTGAAGAAAACCGGAGGCAATCCCCTGATGCCCCTTCTGCTCCAGATAATAATCAAACGGCGGCCAGTTGTGATCCACCCCCACCCGGATAACCGGATGCTGCTGTAGATAAGCCTGCTCAGCCGCCGTCAGGGACAATTGCGCCGCATGCAGCGGCGCAACATACACCAGCAATATGGGCAAAAACGCCACAATCGCCTTCAGATAGTCAATTCGGGTCATAGCGGTTTCCCGTACAACAGGATAAAACGCAGCGAATAAGTTCTATTTAGAATAAGTTCTATTTAAGGTATAGAACTAATTATAAACCCCTGTCAACAGCTTGCCGCTGGTCGACAGGAATACGCACCCGCTGCCACAGTCATCCCACCAGAGAAACCAGTGTACCCGATTAGCGCTGCAGCAACTTCTCCAGGTCAGACTGCGACGGCACATTACCGGCCAGCACCACCTCGCCATCGATCACCAGTGCCGGAGTAACCATCACACCGAAACCCATAATGGCGTTAATATCGGTAACCTTTTCAATATCGCAGTCCAAGCCGAGATTTTTCGCCGCTGAGCCGGTAATTACCGCCAGTTTTTCACATTTGGCACATCCGGTTCCCAGTATCTGCAATTTCATGATTTTCATCCTTTCTAAAAAAATGTTCCGTAGATCAGTCCGCTCAAAGTTGCCATAATCATCACCAGCAGCACAAACACCACAGTCTTTTTAGTCCCCATAACACTGCGGATTACCAGCATATTTGGCAACGACAACGCCGGACCGGCCAGCAGCAACGCCAGAGCCGGGCCTTTGCCCATACCAGCGCCCATCAACCCCTGCAAAATCGGCACTTCAGTCAAAGTGGCAAAATACATAAATGCGCCAAACACTGCCGCAAACAAGTTGGCAGACAGCGAATTCCCCCCCACCAGACCAGCCACCCACGCCGACGGGATCAACCCCTCGTGGCCGGGGCGTCCCAGCAATAGACCGGCGACAACTACCCCAACCAGCAGCAGCGGCAGAATTTTTTTGGCAAAATCCCAGCTTTCGGCAAACCATTGTCCCGCCTCACGGTTGCCGTTGGCAGGCAGATTGCTCAGCAGCGACAACGCAACCACTCCCAGCACAAACGCCACCTGCGGATATCCGGCCAGCCCGGCCACTGCCACCGGCACTGCCGCCATGACAACACGGACAATACCCAACCTGAACCAGGTAGCCAGCATAACCGCCAGAGCCACGGCAGCTCCGGCAGTGATATACCATTTGGAGCTGTAGATGGTATGCCACAGACCGGTGTGATCGCTGGTAGAGCCCCAGTTGGCGAACACCAAAATAGCAATCATAGCGGCAAAATAAAGCGTGGTCTGCCACAGCGGGCGACTGTTATCTTCCGCCGGAATTGACGCTGCGGCCGCCTTGGCGGCCTCTTCGCGCCGAAAAACAATATGCATGACCAAACCGATAACCACGGCAAACACCACCGCCCCAACAGCACGGGCAATACCCATCTCCGGGCCGAGAATCCGCGCCGTCAACACTATGGCGAGGATGTTAATTGCCGGACCAGAATACAAAAACGCGCACGCCGGGCCCAGCCCGGCACCCATACGGTAGATACCGGCAAACAGCGGCAGAATAGTACAGGAACACACCGCCAGAATAGTCCCAGAGGCCGATGCCACCGCATAGGCAAGCGTCTTTCGCGCCCCAGGGCCGAGATATTTCATCACCGCGTTCTTACTGACAAATACCGCCACCGCCCCGGCGATGAAAAACGCCGGCACCAAACACAGCAATACATGCTCACGCGCATACCACCGTACCAGGTACAGCGCCTCGATCACGGCATTTTGCAACCGCGCCGACTCTACCGGCATAAAAAAACACAATGAAAACACCGCAGCTATCCAGCCAAGCGTTTTCCCCTCCTGCTTCCAGTCCATACCAGCCCCTTGCTAATTGGCAAAATCGCCAAATACTGCCCCGCACAACCCCCAGCGCAACCGATTTATCTCCCACCAGCGAGGTAAAAGTTGTTGGCAGTATAGCCAAATAACTTTGCCCCGTCAACCGGATCAAAAGATGCTGCTGCTATCTCAATATACCCATTTATACATCGGCCCATTCATGCTGATTACACCTATAGCAGCCATCGAATCAATCAATAATGCTTATTGGATTTTTATATCGCAATCATCTATGCTGCGCGCCATTCGCTGAAAAAGCATCGCCAAACAAACTGGAGGCTTGAAATGTTGAAAAAACTAGTTCCTGATTCAGTGAAGCACCACCCCGGCACCATACCGTTTTCCCCGCAAGACCATTTTCGCAGGGAAGTTTACTGCTAAAGGCGTCTGCAGGAATTATTTCCGCTCAGACGGTTAGTGCTCTTTGACAATTCAGCTGATAACTTTCTGTTGCGACAGCTCCTTTCCGGGGTTTGGACGTGCGTAATCGGCAACCGCTCTGGTTGGAATAAAATCAGCTGATTGTCAAAGAACGAGCAGGATTTTATGTTTGTGGGCTCACTGATTCAGGTTTCATATTAAGCGTATTCTTAGTTGATGCTGACAGATTGGTCAGTAAAGGAAATTTGCATTCCCCCATTTTTTGTTCCACCTTCAGTGAGACAGACAGGAGATGCTCTTGTTTTAAAGCTTTAACCTGAATCGGTGATTCCACCTATCGGCACGTTCTTGTCCCCAGTGGTGTAGGTTGGGTAGAATGCTGGATTGCCTCCAGTGCTGTATCTAACGCTTAGGGTGGTCAAAATTCGGTTGTCACAAGTGATCATTTTTAGGTTGTCAAAACCACTGACTTGCTGCCCTGACGACGATCCACTGCGGCATCCAGCTGCCTGCCGCTAACCGAGCCAGCGCTGCCCATCCCCCTATCACCTCGCGCGGTAAACCTCCTCCAGTTGCGCCAGTTCATCTATTGCCTGCTCGAAGTCATAACTGGATACAGCGGTTATCACCCGGTTCGCCGCGGCAGCGTACCGCTTTTGATCCAGCATGGTGACAAGCTGCCGAGCTACTTCCACCGCTGCGGCATCGTCATCTTCAAGCAGACTGCGTAACTGCGCCAACAGCCAACGTACCTGATCGGTAGCGCCGGTTTTGACGACTGGCTCGGCTGTTGCCGCCGCCAAAGATGCCAAACTCTCGCGCACCGGCGCCAAAGCAGCAACAACATGCTGCAGCAACCGGGCAATTTCGTC
>JAMOOS010000268.1 GCA_027065245.1 Desulfuromonadaceae bacterium
TCTGCCGATTATTTTTTCCGCTCATCCGCGCACGCGCAAGCGGCTGGAATCGGCGGGGGTAGTGCTGGATGAACGGATACAATGCCTGAAGCCGCTGGGTTTTTTTGATTACATCAAACTGCAGAGTGCGGCGCGCTGTGTTATCTCTGACAGTGGCACCATCACCGAGGAGGCGTCGCTGCTGGGGTTTCCCGCCATTACCATCCGCCAGGCGCATGAGCGTCCCGAGGGGATGGATGAAGGCACTCTGATTATGTGCGGCCTGAAGGCGGCGACGGTGGTTGCCGCCATCGACGTGGTGTGTGCCCAGCACAGCCAGGCGCCGCCGCGGCCGGTGGCCGACTATCAGGTGCCTGATGTGGCGCGCAAGGTGGTGCGCATCATTATGAGTTATACCGACTACGTAAACCGCAGCGTGTGGAAGAAGTATTGCAGCTGATGAAGATTCTCGTGGTTAGCCAGTATTTCTGGCCGGAGGAGTTTCGTATCAACGATCTGGTGGCCGGTCTGACCGAGCGCGGTCATCAGGTGACGGTGGTGACGGGGTTACCCAACTATCCCGGCGGACGGCTGTTTGCCGGTTACAGCGTGTTCGGGCCGCTGCGGCAGCGTTATGGCGGCGCCGAAGTGGTGCGAATCCCACTGATTCCGCGCGGTTCTTCTCTGGCGTATCTGGCGGTTAACTACATCTCGTTTGCCGTTGCGGCTACGCTGCTGGCACCGCTGCGCTGCAGCGGCGATTACGACGCTATCTTTGTGTTTGAACCGTCGCCGGTAACGGTGGCTATTCCGGCGCTGGCGCTCAAGTGGCGCAGTGGCGCGCCGCTGCTGTTCTGGGTGCAGGATATGTGGCCGCACAGTCTCAGTGCCACCGGCGCGGTGCGCAACCGGACTCTGCTGGCCGCTGTGGATGTGCTGGTGCGCTGGATTTATCGCGGTTGCGATCTGGTGCTGGCGCAGTCGCGGGCGTTTATCCCTCTGTTGCGTAAGCAGCGCGTGGCGGCGGAGAAGATTGTCTATTTTCCCAACAGTGTCGAGGAGCATTATCATCCGGTGACGCAGGTGCCCGACGATGTAAAAGCGCTGCTGCCGACGGGATTTGTAGTGATGTTTGCCGGTAATATCGGTGTGGCGCAGGATTTTGCCACGGTGCTGGCGGCGGCGCAGCGCCTGCGTGACCAGCGGGATATCCACTGGGTGATTGTCGGTGACGGCAGTCGGCGCGACTGGCTGCGTCAGCAGGTGCAACAGCGCGGGCTGGAGGAGCAGGTGCATCTGCCCGGCCGTTATCCGGTGGAGCGGATGAGCGATTTTTTTGCCGCTGCCCAGGTGTTGCTGGTGACGCTGAAAAAAGATCCGGTGCTGGCGGCTACCATTCCGTCCAAAGTACAGTCGTATATGGCGTGTGGCAAGGCGGTGGTAGCGGCGCTGGACGGCGAGGGAGCGCGTATTGTGGCAGAAAGCGGCTGCGGGTTCGCCTCGGCAGCCGAGGATGCCGCCGCCCTGGCGGAAAATGTGTTGCGCGCCCGCAACATGCCGCCGCAGGAACTGGCGCTGATGGGGCGGCGCGGGCGCGATTACTGCCGAGCCAATTTCGACCGTCAGGCGCAGCTTGATCATCTGGAACAGTTGTTGCGCAAGGTGGCGACGCAACGGGGAGGTAGCAGTGGGCGAAAAAGCTGAACAGCGATGTGTGCTGGTTACCGGTGGCAGCGGTTTTGTCGCGGCGGCGCTGGTGCGTCACCTGCTTGCCAGCGGCGCTTACAGGGTGCTGGTGGCACTGCGCTCGCCCGTGGCGGTGGCGCCGCCGGGGGCACAGGTGGTTTACCGCGGCGAATTGGACGGCGCCAGTGATGTCGATGACGCGGTTAACGGCGTGGATGTGGTGGTGCATTGTGCCGCCCGGGTTCATGTTATGCGTGAGCGCAGCGCCGATCCGGCGGCGGAGTTCCGGCGTGCCAATGTGGACGCCACCGTCAATCTGGCCCGCCGCGCCGCCGCGCAGGGGGTGAAGCGGTTCATCTTTTTAAGCACCATAAAGGTCAACGGCGAACAGAGTCAACCCGGGCGGCCTTTGCGCGCCGCCGATCCGCCGCAGGCGAGCGATCCCTACGCCATCTCCAAACTTGAGGCGGAGCGGCAGCTGTTTGACCTGGCGCATGCCACCGGGCTGGAGGTGGTGGTAATCCGTCCGCCGCTGGTGTACGGCCCCGGTGTCAAGGGTAATTTCCGTACTTTGATCAGCATGGTGCGTCGCGGTGTGCCGCTGCCGCTGGCGGCGCTGGACAACCGCCGTTCGCTGCTGGCGCTGGATAATCTGGTAGATCTGATCAGTCGTTGTCTCGATCATCCTGCGGCCGCCGGACAGGTGTTGCTGGCATGCGATGGCGAGGATCTGTCCACGCCGCAGTTGCTGCGGCGGGTGGCGGCGGCGCTGCAACGGCGGGCGCGGCTGGTGGCGGTACCGCCGGTGCTGCTGCAACGACTGGCGGCGCTGCTGGGACGAGAGGAGATGCTGCGCCGTTTGTGCGGCAATCTGCAGGTGGATGACAGCGCCACGCGGCAATTGCTCAACTGGCAGCCACCACTGGATGTGGACAGCGCCCTGCGCCGGGCCGTGGCACTGCCGCCCGCTGCTGGTTATCGCGGTAAAAGACTGCTCGATATTGTTGTGGCGCTGACGGCGCTGGTGCCGCTGACACCGCTGCTGGCGGCGGTGGCGCTGGCGGTAAAATGTACCTCGCCGGGGCCGGTGCTGTACTGGTCTTACCGGGTAGGGCGCGACAACGCCATCTTCAAAATGCCCAAGTTTCGCACCATGCGGGTGGATACGCCCGCCGTGGCCACCCACCTGCTCACTGATCCACAACGCTATCTTACCCGTGTCGGGCCGCTGCTGCGCCGCACCAGTCTGGACGAGCTGCCCCAGTTGTGGAGCATACTCAAGGGCGATATGAGCATTGTCGGACCGCGTCCGGCGCTGTTCAATCAGGACGATCTCATCGTTTTGCGCAGCGCCGCAGGGGTGCAGCGCCTTACGCCGGGACTGACCGGCTGGGCGCAGATCAACGGCCGCGATGAACTGCCCATCCCGGTCAAAGTTGAACTGGATGAATACTATCTGCACCATTGCAGCCCGGCACTGGATCTGCGCATCATCGCCCGCACTGCTTTCAACGTGCTCAAGCGAGATGGAGTAGCCCATTGAGTGCCCCGCTGCTGCAACGGCTGCTGCGGCGGCGCCTGCCGTTTATCGTGGCGATAAACGCCGCCATTGTGGTGCTGGCGTTCTATCTGGCTTTTGCCGTGCATGTGGAGTATATGACGGCACCGGCGACCATGGCGGTGTTGCGGCGCATGCTGCCGGCGGTGCTGCTGATAAAACTGCTGGTGTTCTGGCGCTACGGCTTGTTTCGCGGCTGGTGGCGCTATGTGTCCATGGAAGATGTCATCGCCATCTTCAAGGCCAATATGGTGGCTTCGGCAGTGGTGATCGCCTACGCGGTGTTTGTCCATCGCCTTGATCATATCCCCCGTTCCACCCTGTTGCTGGACGGCCTGTTCTGTTTCACTTTTATCGCCGGTATCCGTTTTGCCGTGCGCGCCTGGCGCGAGCATTTTCTCCCCATGGGAGATGGCGCCGGGCAGACGCGGGTGCTTATCGCCGGAGCTGGTGATGCCGGTCTGATGATTGCGCGAGAGCTGCGCATGAACCGTAAGCTCAACTATCTGGCCGTCGGCTTTGTCGACGACGACAAACGCAAGCGCCGCGCCACGCTGCACGGCTTGCCGGTGCTGGGGCGCTGCAAGGATATCGCTGCCATCTGTGCGCGGGAGCAGGTGGACGAAGTGGTGATCGCCATTCCGTCTGCTACCGGTCGCCAGGTGAGCCGGATAGTGCAGTTTTGTCGCGCTGCCGGAGTACGCTACAAAACTCTGCCCAGTGTCGGCGGTCTGCTCGACGGTTCGGTATCGGTGCAGCAGCTTAAGGATGTGTCGCTGGAGGATCTGCTCGGGCGCGAACAGGTGCATCTGGACGACGAGATAATTTCGGCCTGCCTGCGCGACAAGCGGGTGCTGGTTACCGGCGCCGGTGGCAGCATCGGCAGCGAACTGTGCCGCCAGATCGTCAATTTCGCTCCGGCGCAGCTGGTGATGTTTGATAACGGCGAAACAGCGTTGTTCAATATCGACAAGGAGTTGCGCGCTTTGGCCCCCCGACTGGAGGTTGTGGCGGTGGTGGGTGATATCCGCTACCGCGCGCGGGTAGAGGCGATCTTTGCCGAATATCGCCCGCAGGTGGTCTTTCACGCCGCCGCTTACAAACATGTGCCGCTGATGGAGCTGAATCCGGCCGAGGCGGTAAATAATAACGTGCGTGGCACCATGGTGATGGCGCAGACGGCGAACAACCACGCCGTGGAGCGTTTTGTGATGATTTCCACCGATAAGGCGGTTAATCCCACCAATGTGATGGGAGCGAGCAAGCGGGTGGCGGAAAAATTTGTTCAGGCGCTGGCAGCGACCAGTGTCACCCGTTTTGTAACGGTGCGCTTTGGTAACGTACTGGGCAGCAACGGAAGCGTTATCCCCACATTTACCGAGCAGATAAAAGCCGGCGGCCCGGTTACGGTGACCCACAAGGAGATCACCCGTTTTTTTATGACCATCCCCGAAGCGGCGCAACTGGTGCTGCAGGCCGGCAGTATGGGCGCTGGCGGCGAGATTTTTCTGCTCGATATGGGTGAGCCGGTGAAAATTCTCGATCTGGCTAAAGAGTTGATTCGCTTAAGTGGCAAGGAGCCGTATCGCGATATTGATATCGAGTTTACCGGTCTGCGTCCCGGCGAAAAACTGTACGAGGAATTGCTGTTGGCTGGTGAGGGGGTAAAGCCGACAGCGCACGAAAAAATTTGCGTAGCCGCCGCCGTACATGAAGATGCTGCAACGCTGGAAGAGCAACTGGAGCAGTTGTTTGCCGCGGCGCGTCGGCTTGACCTGGTGGCGGTGCTTGACTGGTTGCAGCGCATTGTGCCGGAATATTGCCCGGCGCGGCACTGCTCGGCGCGTACACTCAATGGCGGTGGCCATTCAACAGACAATGAGGTGACGGATAATCATGATTAAAAGTATGACCGGCTACGGCAAGGCTGTGCTGCAGGGGGAAGACGCCAGCTACTGTATAGAAATTAAAACAGTTAATCATCGCTACGCCGATATCGGCATCAAGATGCCGCGGGCGCTGCTGTTTGCCGAGCGGGCGCTGAAAAAGCAGGTGGCGGCCCGCCTGGTGCGTGGTAAAATAGATGTCTTTGTCAGCCGTGATAGCGGTGAAAACGCCGCTCAGCTGCCGCAGATAAACGAATCTCTGGCGGCGGAATATGTAAAGATTTTTCGCGCATTGAGCAGTGCCCACGGCCTTGATGGCGGAGTGCCGCTGGAGCTGGTGGCGGCGCAGAAGGATGTGATTACCGTGCGCGAGGCGGATATGGACGAAGAGCAGGTGAGCGCCAATCTGACACGCGCCCTGGATCTGGCCATCGACGCCGTTGATGCCATGCGCCGCGCCGAAGGGGAGGCGTTGCAGCGCGATATCTCCGCCCGGCTTGAGCAGGTGAAACGGCTGCTTAAGGCGGTGGAGGAACGCGCGCCGCAGGTAGCGCCGGAATGGCAGGAGAAGCTGCGTCAGCGCCTGGATCGACTCTACGAAGATGGCGATGTCGACCCGCAGCGGCTGGCACAGGAGGTGGCCATCTTTGCCGACCGCTGCGATATCAGCGAGGAAATAGTCCGTTTCAACAGCCATCTCGACCAGTTGCAGGCGCTGTTTGCCAGTAACGATGCCGTGGGGCGGCAGATGGATTTTCTGCTGCAGGAACTCAACCGCGAAACCAACACCATGGGTTCCAAATCCAACGACGCCGAACTGACCACCACCGTGGTAGCCATTAAGGCGGAGTTGGAGAAGATACGCGAACAGGTGCAGAATATTGAGTAGGACGTGGAGAGGAGAAACAATGGAGCGTCAGGGCATTCTCTATGTGGTGTCGGCGCCGTCCGGGGCGGGAAAAACCACCCTGTGTGATGCTGTGGTTGACATCTATCCCTCTTTGGGGCAGTCTGTATCGTTCACTACTCGGCAGCGGCGGGGTAACGAGGTGGACGGGGTGGATTATCACTTTGTCAGCCGGGAGCGTTTTGACGCCATGGTCGCCGGTGGCGAGTTTGTCGAGTGGGCCGAGGTGCACGGCAATTGCTACGGTACGGCGTTGGCAACTTTGCGCCAGGCGCAGCAGCAGGGGCGTGATATCCTGCTGGATATCGACGTGCAGGGGGCAGCCCAGCTTAAACGGCAGCATCTGCCGGCGGTGTTTGTCTTTATCGCGCCGCCGTCGCTGGATGAGTTGCGTCGTCGCCTGGCCGGGCGCGCTACCGACAGCGAAGATGTTATCGCCGCCCGGCTGGAAAACGCCCGTGGCGAGCTTGAACAGGCGCACTGGTACGATTATATTATTATTAATGACCAGCTTGATGCAGCGGTGGCCAGCTTTGCCGCTGTTATTGCCGCTGAGCGGTGTCGCACCAGGCTGGTGTACACAACGCTGCGGCACCGGCTGGGTTTGCCTGCCGCCGCAGGGATACAGGAGTAGAATACAATGGCAAGAGTTACCGTAGAAGATTGTCTGGAAGTTATCGACAACCGTTTTTTGCTGACCATGGTGGCGGCCAAGCGCGCCAAGCAGCTCTATCGCGGCGCACCACCGCTGGTGGAAAATGTGTCCGGCAATAAAAAAGTTGTTCTGGCGCTGCGTGAGATTGCTGCCGGAAAAATCGAATTTGAAGCGCCGGATACCCGTACTTACTGATTGTCTGTTCACTTGCCGGGCGCCGGATTGTTGCGGCGGTATCTGCCATGAGTACACTTAACGATATTACCAGCGCGATTGCCGCTTATATGCCGGATGCCGATCTGGAACCGGTGGAGCGGGCTTATCGGCTCAGCGCCCGCTGGCATGGAGCCAGTGCCGACGGTGTGGCAACCGGAGATTTTGTCCATCCGGTGGCGGTGGCCACGTTGCTGGTGCGTCTTAACATGGACGTTACCACCGTTGCTACCGGTCTGGTACACGATGTGCTGGAGCGCAAGTTGGTGGAGTACGACGAGCTTGCCGAGCAGCTTGGTACCCAGGTGGCCGATCTGGTGCGCGGTCTGACCCGCATCAACAATATCATCTTTCAAAAAGGTGGCGAACAGCAGACGGAGAGCTTCCGCAAGATGCTGCT
>JAMOOS010000269.1 GCA_027065245.1 Desulfuromonadaceae bacterium
TAGCATGGCGGCATGGCGGGCAACGTCGATACCGGCACGGCGCAACTCACCGGCATCGAGGACAAACGCCACGTCAAAGCGCTCATCTGCCGCCAGTTCGGTGCGCACAGCGGCGGCACCGGGCAAAAAGGAAAACTTGGCGGGCACGCCATCAACATTAAACGCCACCACCTGCTTGCCCATTTCGCGCAGAATATTGGCCAGCGCCAGGGTAGATCCCATGGCATCGCCGTCCGGCCCTTCGTGTGCCAGCACCAGAAAGCGTTCATGCCCGTTTATGGCAGCGACAATATTATTCAGCATCTTCACCGTCATGTATTTGGCGGATCAATTCCTCGATATGGCTGCCATAGGCAACCGAGGTATCGTAGCGGAACTGCAGCTCCGGAATATGACGCAGACGCAGGCGTTTACCCAACTCGCGGCGCAAAAACGAACAGGCGCTGTCCAGCCCCTGCTGACAGTTGGCAATGGCTTCTTCATCACCCATGACGGTAAAATAGACCCGCGCCAGACGCAGATCGCCGGTTACATCAACCGACATGATGGTTACCATGCCCACGCGCGGATCGCGCAGGCCGCGCAGCATGATATCAGACAGTTCCTGCTGAATCTGCTCGCCGATTCTTATGGCTCGTTGTGACGGCAATTGGCTATATCCTCACAGGCGCCGTTACAGCGCGGTTTTAACTTCTTTGATTTCGTACGCTTCGATGATATCGCCAACCTTGATATCGTTGTAGCGTTCCAGACCGATACCACACTCGTAGCCGGCGGCCACCTCTTTCACATCATCCTTGAAGCGTTTAAGAGAGTTCAGAGAGCCTTCCCAGATAACGATACTGTCGCGCACCAGTCGCGCCTTGGCGTTGCGGGTAACCTTACCCTCCAGTACCATACAACCGGCAATGGTGCCAACCTTGGAAACGGTGAACGTCTCGCGCACTTCGATGCGGCCAAGGTTTTCCTCCTCCAGCGTCGGTTCCAGCATCCCTTCCATGGCAGCGCGCACGTCGTTTACGGCATCGTAGATAATGCTGTACAGGCGGATATCCACCCCTTCCACCTCGGCCAACTGCGCCGCCTTCGGTTCCGGACGCACGTTAAAACCGATAACAATGGCGTTGGAAGCTGAAGCCAGGGAGATATCGCTCTCGATGATACCGCCAACGGCGGTGTGCACCACTACCACGCGGCAGGCGTCGGTGGACAATTTGCACAAAGCGTCCTTGACCGCCTCCACCGAACCCTGCACGTCGGCCTTGATGATAACCTTGAGTTCCTCGACATTGCCCTCCTGAATCCGGGCGTAG
>JAMOOS010000270.1 GCA_027065245.1 Desulfuromonadaceae bacterium
ACAACC
This sequence comes from Desulfuromonadaceae bacterium, assembly GCA_027065245.1. Classification (GTDB taxonomy): domain Bacteria; phylum Desulfobacterota; class Desulfuromonadia; order Desulfuromonadales; family Desulfuromonadaceae; genus Desulfuromonas. The sequence goes on from JAMOOS010000270.1 coordinate 7, forward strand.
GTCACGCGATCTGTTATGTCAGGCGATAGCCAAAGCTGAACAGGCGTACGGGCAGGCAATTGTCAGAGACCTTGGCAAAGCCATAGACAAGTGTCGGCAGCCCGGCTGGTTAGACAGATGTATGCGGGCGATGGAAATTGATGTGCCTAAAGCCGTGCTGTGGAAAAATATTCGTCAATTGCAGCGGGGGGTAACCAGACTGTCCGCAGCAGAGTAAGTTACTCACATTTCTGCAGCGCAGACTGATGGCGGACAGCGGCAGGCTTGCAGAGTCCTGACGATAAACCTTATGGAAGTTTGCGTTGCAAAAAGAAAGCGCGCCGTTGTAACAACAGCGCGCCGCTCAATCGTTGATGGGGGAAAAGGGAATCAGGCCTGGCTGGAAAAAGCGCTGTCCTCAACCTTGTCAAAAAACAGCTCCTGCTTAATGTAGGCATTGGATGCCTGCTGGTATTTCTGGGCAGTGCTCTGTTCCTCTTGCCCATTGTCGCCGCTACTCTTTTGGGCAGCGTTGGCGTAGGTATCCATCATGTTCTGCTGCATCTTGCCATTTACCGTGGCGGCTACAGTGTCGTTACCAAGGGCACCGTTTTGTAACAGAGCAGCATTGCGCACTGCGTCTCCACCACCATCTGCCCCCAGTGCTTCCATCTGCATCTTCTGCGCCGAACGCTGCACCACCTGGGCGCGGCTTACCTCGCCACTGTAGGTATTGTTGGGCGTGGTAACGGTGATCTGCGCGGTGTTTTGCGAGCGGTCACCGGATGTTACATTGTCGGCACCGGGAGTTATCTCCACAATCACACCGGGATTATTGCCCCCCGGTTGCTGCGCTGGCGGCTCAACAGGTGTTTGCACCGGTTGCTCCACCGGTGTTTGTACCGGCTGTTCAACCTGTTGCCGACCATTTTGTACATACGCCGCCAAACTTGGCGGTACTGCCGAGATAGTATTCATAGCTACCTCCTTCTATAGTATTTTCACTATATGCACGCTAGCGCAGAGCTGGTGTATCTGTCAATTTAATTTTTTCATAAATAGCATAACTGTTAATTAGAGCAGTTGCGCCTGTGTGTTATGCCACAGCGGCAGTGTGGCTGCTACGTCTTGCCTAAGCGGGCGCAATGGTGGTAGAAGGGCAGCCATGAACCTTGTCATCCTCACCGATAGAGATTTTACCAGCGCCACCAGCGTGTGTCTGGACGATTACCGTTACCAGCATATCCGCCAGGTACATCGCGCTGCCGTTGGCGATGTGCTGCGCGTCGGCATGTTAAACGGCAAACTGGGCAGCGCCACGATAA
>JAMOOS010000271.1 GCA_027065245.1 Desulfuromonadaceae bacterium
GATGATCATGTTTTTGATGCGCCCGGTGATTTTACAGTAGCCGTTCTCATCCATAATAGCCAGATCGCCGGTATGCAGCCAGCCGTCGCTGTCGATGGCGGCGGCCGTAGCCTCAGGCATTTTGTAGTAACCTTTCATAACCAGGTAACCGCGAGTACACAATTCACCCTGCTTACCCGGCTCCAGGCTGGCGCCGGTCTCGATATCGACAATCTTCACCTCCACATTGGGCAGCGCCCGCCCTACGGTAGATACACGCAGTTCGATGGGATCGTCGGTGCGGGTTTGGGTGATTACCGGCGAAGCCTCGGTCTGACCGTAGGCAATGGTGATTTCCGTGGCATTCATATCGCGAATCACCCGTTTCATCACCTCAATTGGACAAGGCGAGCCTGCCATGATACCGGTGCGTAAACTGCCGAGATCGTACTGCTCAAAACCGGGATATTCCAGTTCGGCGATAAACATGGTCGGCACACCGTGTACCGCCGTGCAACGCTCGGCGGCGATAGTCTTCAGTACCCCTTCCGGCGTAAAGGTAACCACCGGCACGATAGTGGAACCATGGGTGACACCAGCCAGTATTCCCAGCACGCATCCGAAACAGTGAAAAAACGGCACCGGAATGCACATGCGATCTTTCTCGCTAAGACGCATACACTCTCCGATATTGTATCCGTTGTTAACGATGTTGTGGTGAGTGAGCATCACCCCCTTGGGGAAACCGGTGGTACCGGAAGTGTACTGCATATTGATTACGTCATGTTCATCCAGGGTGGCTTTAACCGCGTCCAGTTCCGCCGCACTCACGGTGTCGGCCAGTTCTTCGAGAACGCTGAAGTTGGTCATACCGGCTGGCTTACCGTTGCCGATAAAAACCACCCGCTGCAAAAACGGCAGTTTGTCACTTTTTACCACGCCATCAACGGCACCGGCCAACTCCGGCACCACCTCGTTTACTGTGGCAACGTAGTCGGTATCCTTGAAACCGTCGACTAAAAACAGCATCTTCGCGTCGGATTGCTCGAGAATATATTCCAGCTCCGCAGTCTTGTAGCTGGTATTTACCGTAACCAGTACCACCCCAATTTTAGCCGTGGCAAACTGCAACACCAGCCACTGCGGCACATTGGTGGCCCAGATGGCAACATGGTCACCCTTTTTCATCCCCATGGCCAACAGCCCGCGGGCTACTTTGTCGCACAGGGCGTTAAACTGTGCGTAGCTGTAACGCAGCTCAAGCTCGGGATAAACCACAGCATCGTTGGCGGGATAACGCACCGCCATCTCTTCAAGAATACCGCCCACCGTATAATGCAAAACCTCAGACATGAAACACCATCCTCATAAAGTCAAATTAAAAAAACCATAGTCGACAAGGGACTGAATAAACAAGGGTTGTAAACACTGGTGAATAGCACAGCCAGCAACATCGCGTCAAATCAAAACATGTTCTATTTTATGAGCGATTCTGCTTAGCCGCCAACATCCGGCGACAGGTGTTGACAATTACCGATGAGACGTTGCGACTCTTTGACAATACACGCACGTCTTTATCATTAAGTGTGGCGACAAAACGCAGCGCCTGCGGCAACGGCGTGCGCGGGTGCTGCGCCAAAGCCAGGCGGATGGCGTAGTTCTTGAGCCATTCGCGGTTGAGCAGGATCTCGCGAATAATATCCTCGCTGCTGCTGCGATTCTGCGCCAAAAACAGGATTTCACCCTCGGTAATACGCGGGTTTTTAAGTACCGCGCCACTGACAGTCTTGTTGGAATCCTTGACCAGCAAACTGCGCCATTCCTTGTCGCCGGTCATGGCCATTTTAACCTTTTCCGCCATCCCCATCTCCAGAATCATCTGCTGTTTGCTGAAATTCTGGGTCCCGTCAAACTCCTCTTCAAACTCCTCATCGCTGGCCGATACCCGCTCCACATCACTGTCCGTGGTAGCATCGACGAGATTTTTCATATCATCGCTGGCCTGAGGGTTCTTGAGTACCGCGGCACGGATATGGGCGGGAAAGGAGCTGACAAAACTGTCATCGCAAAAATGGGTCAGCACCTCGTAACTGCAATGGCTGAATACATATTGCCATGTGGCATCCTGAACCGCCGGGTTACGCCGCATCAAAACCAGCGTACCCAGGTCGTTCACCCGTACCCGGGCGATAAAATCGAGCAATTTGGGGTGCTGGGAAGGATTTTCCACCACTTCGCGCAGCGCATTGTTGGAACTGCGCCGCAATGTGGCCAGGGAAACTTCTTTAAGTTTTTCATCGCCATAAACGCAGAACAGATACAGCGCATGCACCTGATCTATGGCAGAGAGGGGCACCGCGCCTTTGGCAACTTTCATCCGTACGGCGGGGTCGGCATCTTTGGCGATGAGGCGGGCGACCTCAGGGGAAACCTTCAGCCGCCCGCCGTTGTTTTGTTGTTCTGTTGACAAGGTTACGACTCTTTCTCCTGCTTCCGCTCTGCCAGTATTTTAGCGGTAAGATGTGACGGAACCTCTTCGTAATGAGAAAACTCAGTGGTAAACATCCCCCGGTCCGAGGTCATGGAACGCAGCTCCGGCGCGTAGCGCAACACCTCGGCCATGGGCACCTGGGCGGTGATAATCTGACTGCCGGCCTGGGGTTCGACACCGAGCACCTTGCCGCGGCGGGAGTTCATATCACCGATAACATCGCCAATACAGTCGTCAGGCACCACGATCTCCATTTTGGTGATCGGCTCCAGCAACACCGGCTTGGCCTGCTCCATCCCCTTTTTAAAGCCCATGGAACCGGCTATTTTAAACGCCATTTCCGAAGAGTCAACCGAGTGGTGCGAACCGTCAAACAACGTCACTTTGACGTCCACCACCGGGAAACCACCCAACACCCCCTTCTGCATCGCCTCTTCGACCCCTTTGCTTACCGCCGGGATATACTGGCGCGGCACCACGCCGCCGACAATTTTGTCGACAAACTCATAACCGCCGCCGGGTGGCAACGGTTCAATCTCCAGCCACACGTCGCCGTACTGACCACGCCCGCCCGATTGTTTTTTGTACTTGCTCTGCAGCTTGGCCTTGCCCTTGATGGTTTCGCGATACGGCACCTTGGGCAGCTCCAGTTCCACCGCCACGCCGTACTTGCGCTTGAGTTTTTCCACCGCAACTTCGATGTGCACCTGCCCCATACCGGAAAGGATAAGCTCGTGGGTTTCTTCATCGCGGCTTATCTGCAAGGTGGGATCTTCTTCGATAAGACGTTGCAAGCCGGAGTGAATCTTGTCCTCGTCGTTTTTACTGCACGCCTTGAGGGCAAAAGAGATCACCGGCGGCAGTTTAAGCAAGCTTTCAAACACCACTGGATCGTCGGCGCTACACAGGGTATCGCCGGTGGCGGTGGCCTTCATCTTGGCCACTGCGACAATGGCGCCCACGCCGGCCTCGTCCACCGGCACCTGTTTTTTCCCCTCCAGCCGGTACAGCTGCCCGACACGCTCCATTTCATCTTTACTGGAATTGTAAACACTGGAATCAGATTTTATGCAGCCGGAATAAACGCGGAACAACGTCAATTTGCCGGTAAACGGATCACTGTTGGTTTTGAACACCATGGCGGAAAACGGTTCATCCTCACTGGGATGACGCTCGACAATCTCGTCGCTGCCGGGGCGGGTACCGATCTGTACCCCTTTGTCCAGCGGCGACGGCAGACAATGCACCACGTAGTCGAGCAACTGGCGCACGCCGATATTGGCGGTGGCACTGCCACACAGCACCGGCGTAAACACACCAGTGAGGGTTCCCTCGCGCAAACCACCGAGGATCTCCGCCACGCTCAAATCCTCCTCTTCAAGGTATTTCTCCATCAAATTGTCATCGGCGTCGGCAACAGCCTCCAGCAGCACGGTACGCAGCCGCTGCGCTTCATCAAGATACTCAGCGGGAATATCGCTCTCTTGATAGGTACCTTTTTCATCAAACTGGAACAAGCGCGCCTTCATGGTTACCAGGTCGATAATCCCTTTGAAATCAGCCTCGGCACCAATGGGCATGTTCACCAGCACGCCGCGACAGCCGAGGGATTTTTCCATATCATCCACCGCCCGGAGAAAATCGGCACGCTCACGGTCCATTTTGTTGACAAAAGCGATCATGGGCACTTCAAACTGCTGAGCCCATTCCCAAATTTTCTGCGTCTGCGCTTTAACACCGGAGATGGCGGAAACGATAAGCACCGCCCCGCCGAGCACGCGCAGGCAATTGCGCGCGTCGTGCAAAAAGTTGGAATAGCCCGGGGTATCAACCAGGTTGAGATTGTGATCCTCCCATTGGCAATGGTGCAAACTGGAACTGATGGTTATATGCCGCTTGATCTCTTCCGGCTCAAAGTCCATGTTTGAGCTGCCGTCATCGACCTTGCCCAAACGATCGGTCATGCCGGTGTTGAACAGCATGGCCTCGATGAGCGAGGTCTTGCCCGCGCCGCCGTGGGCGACAATTCCCAGATTTCTCAGTTTGGCTGTGTCGGATTTTCCCATGATACCCCCTTTTGTTCAGGTTACAAGAAACACACAAATGTAGCCAACCAACTCAATGTACAGCGTCCTGAGGCCGCTGCCGATACAACAACAACAGCCCGTTAAGAGTTAACAGCGGTTCAACTTCGTCAATAGAGGCAGTAGCAGCGGCAATCTGCACCGCCAGGCCGCCGGTAGCCACCACCAGCGGCGCACCACCAACCTCATCCTTCATGCGCGCCACAATACCGTCAACCAGACCGGCATAACCATACAGTAGTCCGCTCTGCATACTGTGAACAGTGTTTTTTGCCACCACCAGCGGCGGAGCCACCAGTTCCACCCGCGGCAGTTTGCTGGCGCGGCGGTGCAGCGCGTCGGCAGAAATACCCAGCCCCGGCGCAATGGCGCCGCCGCAATAGGCGCCGGTGGCGTTGATATAATCAAAGGTGGTTGCCGTGCCGAAATCCACCACAATCATAGCCCGGCGATATTTGTCGTAAGCAGCCACGGCATTGACAATACGGTCGGCACCCACCTCGGCCGGATTATCGTATTCGATGGCCATGCGCGCCTCCAGATTGCGCCCCACCACCAGTGCCGACAGCCCGAGATATTTATCACACATCCACTGCAGGGCATCCAGCATGGGCGGCACCACGCACGACACCACCACCGCGCCGATCTGCTCCAGCCTGAGGTGACGATATTCCAGCAACCGCGACAGCAACATGGCGTATTCATCGTCGGTACGCGACGCGTCACTGCGGATACGCCAGCTGTGCACCAGCTTATCAGCGCCGTCAAAAACCCCCACAACGGTATTGGTATTACCCACATCGACCACCAACAGCATTTTATCTGTATCTATCATACCCTAACCACCTTACAGCGGCGTTACATCGCCGGCGTAAATCTCCTGCACCGCACCATCAGCCAGATTAAGCAGCAACGCACCGTCACCGTTAATACCGCCAACCACCCCGCGAAACTCCTGCCCCCCGCAATCTACCGCTACTTCGCAGCCAAGCATGGCAAACAACGCCTCCCACGCCAGGCGCACCGGAGCAAAACCGCGCTCGCAATACAGCCGGTACAAACTGTCCAATTGGCGATACAGCTCGCGCGCCAGCTCTACCCGTTCAACGCTGGCACCGAGTTCCAGCATCAGCGATGTGGCCGGATAGCGCAGATCGGCGGGAAACTGCCCGCTGTCCATATTAATGTTAATGCCGATACCCAGCACGACGTAATGAATCCCCTCCATCTCGGCACTCACCTCGTTGAGCAGCCCGGCAACCTTTTTGCCGTTGATGAGAATATCGTTGGGCCATTTTACCGTTACCGGCAGTTCTGTAACCGCCTCCACCGCCCGTGCCACCGCCACCGCTGCCATAAAGGTTAGCTGCGACGCCTGCAGCGGCAGTATCTGCGGCCGCAACAACACCGAGGTATACAGATTGACACCGGCCGGGGAGATCCAACTGCGCCCCATGCGCCCGCGGCCGGCACTCTGGCTTTCGGCCACCACCACCGTTCCCTCAGGCGCGCCGCTATCGCCCAGTTCACCGGCGCGGACATTGGTGGAATCGGTGCTGGCGAAATAATGCACCTCGCAGCCGATACAGGCGGTATTCAAATCACAGCGCACCATCTCCGGCAACAGCAGGTCGGGACGGCGCAGCAGGTGATAACCGCGCGAAGGCTGAGCTTCTATTTCGTAGCCGACACGCCGCAACTGATCGATATGTTTCCACACCGCCGCCCGACTCACGCCCAGTTCGGCACTGATCTGCTCGCCGGAAAGGAACACATCGCCGCGAGTAAGAAACAGGTTGATTATCTGCTCACGCAGGTTAGCTCTGGCCATCTTCGTCACCATCCGCTACTGAAACAGCATGGAGATATCCACCGCCCGGCTGGAATGGGTCAGTGCGCCGACAGAGATAAAATCGACACCGGTGGCGGCAATCTCAGCCACGGTATCTAGGGTAACACCACCGGAAGCTTCCGTCAGGGCGGCGCCGTCAATCATCGCCACCGCCTGTTGCATGGTGACCAGCTTCATATTGTCGAGCATGATAATATCGGCCCCGGCCTTGAGCGCCTCGGCCACATCATCAAGCGTTTCGGTCTCCACCTCTATCTTCAAAGTGTGCGGCACATAAGCGCGCGCCGCCGCCACAGCAGCGGCAATACCACCGGCTGCGGCAATATGATTCTCCTTGATCAACACCCCGTCGTACAGGGAGGTGCGATGATTTTTACCGCCGCCGCAGCGCACCGCGTACTTGTCCAGCACCCGCAGACCCGGCGTGGTTTTGCGCGTATCGACAATAACCGCTCCACTGTCGGCCACCGCCGCCACATAAGCGGCTGTCAGCGTTGCCACGCCGCTCATGCGCTGCAACAAATTGAGTGCCACCCGCTCCCCCTGCAGCAGGGTACGGGCATCCCCCTTGATCCACGCCAGCACTTCGCCCTGCTCTATGGCGCAACCATCAGCCTTGAGAGCCTCGAAAGACACATCTGCACTCAGAGCGGCAAACACCTGCCGCGCCACATCTATACCACACAGGACGAAATCCTGTTTTGCCACCAGCTCAGCTCTGGCTGTGGTGGACGCCGCCACCGTGGCCAGAGTAGTAATATCGCCACTGCCGATATCCTCCCGCAGGGCGGTTCGAATAATCCGTTCGATCTCAAACAC
>JAMOOS010000272.1 GCA_027065245.1 Desulfuromonadaceae bacterium
TTATGCTGATTGCCGTGCTGGTCGCGGTAGCGCTGGCAGCGCCCACCTGGGCGGCCATCAACTTTTTTGGTACGGCAAAAGTAAAACCCACCTACTACACCAACTTTGACTTCAATGACGATAAAGATGACGCACCCATAGCCAATGAGGCTGGCATTACCAAGGGCGCTCACATGCGCGCCGAACTGCGCCTGGGCTGGAAAGCCACCGGCGACAAGTGGTCGGTAAAAATGATCACCGAGACCGACATCATCATGACCAAGGACAACGTGGATCGCTCTTTCTATGTTGGCTCGGAAAAAGGGATGAATCCCAACACCGGCGGCGAGTTCGGTATCGAACGCGCCGAAATGCTGTATAAGTTCAATGATGCTATCGAGCTGGAAACCGGCTGGGATATCCGTGCTCTGGATATCAAGACTGGTGGTCTGCTCTATGGTGATGATCACCCATTTATCGGCTTCCGCGGCAAGATTGCCGAAGGCACCAAGTACGAGCTGCTCTATCTGCCCATCCAGAACATGACTGACATCAAGAACGATCCCATGGGCAGTGATTCTCTCAACGACTGGAATCTGTACACCTTCAAGCTCAACCAGCAGATCGGTCCTATCAACCTAAGCCCGTTCATCGCCTACAGCGATAACGACGCCCGGGAAGCCCAGGTAACTTACTACGGCATGGAGATGACTGGCAAAATCGGCATGCTTAAACCTGCGTGTGAAGTAGTTATCGCTGATGGCGATTTCGACAACGGCAAAGACATCTCATCTTGGGCTGCTTTTGCCGCTGTTGAGCTCAACGTATCTAAGGCCTTCAACCCCTATGTCGCCCTGCGCTACACCCAGGGTGATGACGACGCCAGCGATGACGATGTCGAAGGCTGGGTCGGCATTACCGACATCGCCCGCTTTACCCCGGTTATCGGCATGGACGGCGGCATCATGAGTGAAGATTTAGGCCAGAGCTACGGTGCCACCTTGTATTCCTACTCTCCTGAGCGGGCATTCAAGTCCAATCTGTATGGCGGCATCAGCAACAAAGGCTCCGGTGACAACCCCGGTCAGATTCTGTGCGCCATCGGTGCCAAAGGCGACCTTTCTTCTCTGGTAGACAAGCTCAGCTACAAAACCCAGGCATTCATGATCTGGTACGACGAAACCGACAACCTGATCAACAAAAAGAATCCCGGCAAGGATGTTGACGACTATGCCGGTACCACCTTTGACCTGCAACTGAAGTACGCGCTGGACAAAAACTTTACCATCGACTACATCTTTGGTATTTT
>JAMOOS010000273.1 GCA_027065245.1 Desulfuromonadaceae bacterium
CGGTCAACCGCTTCCTTGAGTGCACCGTTGGTGGTTTTTTGTTTTTTCCAAGCGGCTTGCTCTTTGGTCATGGCCTCCTTGAAAGCTGCCATGTCGGCCTGGAAGATGGTCTGCGCATCCTCAAATTCCTTCAGCACTTCGGCCTGTGGTCCATCGTCAGGCAGGGTATCCAGGAATGGCTGCAGGGCCTCGTGCAATGCTCGGGTTGACGCTGAGAAGGCGGGCAACGGCTCGATTTCATTTCCCTCGTCGTCCGTGTCGGTGAAACAGGCGGAGGCATCCGTCAACATGCGCGAGCAGTAATCGCTTACAAGGCCGAGAAAGCGGTCCTTCTGTCCGCGATACAGCCAGACAATCGCCAGAACGTTTCGCTGCTGTTCAGGGGAAAAATCATAAATCTTGCGGGTAACCTTGCGATAAACGTTGCGCGCGTCGATCATGAGCACCTTGCCGCGGTATTCCTCGGGCTTGGCGCGATTGAGGAACCACAGCTCGCAGGGAACGGTACGCGTGTAAAAGAAATTGGAGCGGATGGCGATCATGATATCCACATCGCCGGTCTCGATGAGCTTCTGCCGCACCTTGGCCTCGTCGCGTCCGGCGCTGGATGCCTGGGACGACATGACGAACCCTGCCCTGCCTTTTTCACCCAGATAGCTGTAAAAGTAGCTGATCCAGATGTAATTGCCGTTGGAGACCTTGCCCTTCTTGTTGACACCGGGCAGGCCGAAGGGCAGGCGCGGGTCGTTCTTGACCTTGTCGGCGTCGATCTCGTCCACATTGAATGGAGGATTGGCCATCACAAAATCGGCCTTGCCGAGCAACTCGTGGGGGTCATCGTAGTAGGTGATGGCCTTCTGGATGTCGCCTTCCAGGCCATGGACAGCCAAGTTCATCTTGGCCAGCCGAATGGTGGTGGCGTTTTTTTCCAAACCATAGAAGGTCAATTTTTCGGTGGGGTTTTGTCGCCTGTGTTCCACAAACCGGGCACTTTGCACGAACATGCCACCCGAACCGCAGGCCGGGTCAAGCACGGTGCCACATTCCGGCTCGATAACATTGGCGATCAACGACACCAGCGAAACAGGGGTAAAGAACTCGCCGCCGTCGTGGGCCTTCTGGTCGGCAAACTGGGTCAGGAAGTATTCGTAGATGCGGCCGAACACATCGCCGGAAACCCGCTTGAGCTCGTCGGGGTTTAACGTGCGCAAGAGTTGGCCGAGGACATCATTATCTAGTTCCTAGTACTCGTTCTTGGGCAATACGCCGCGCAGGTTTTCGTAATCCGCCTCAATGGATTCCATGGCTTCGATAATGGCCTTGGCCCGATCCTCACTGTCCGGCAACGAGACGAGATAATCGAACTGCGCCTTAGGCTGCAGAAAGATGGCGCTCTTTTGGGAAAAGTCTTCCTTGGTGAGCGCCCGCGTTTTGCCGCCGCGCTTTGGGAGGCCTGCTTCGATGTCGTCTTTTACGGCAAGAAAGCGACTGTAAGCGTGCCGCAGAAAAATCAACCCCATCACGGGCAGAAAGTACTCGTTGCTGGCGTAGTTGGAGTTCGCCCGCAGAGTGTCTGCCGCATTCCAGAGCCGCCTTTCTATCGCTTCAATATGCTCAAGCTGGACCATATGCGTTATTCCTCAAACTTTCCAAGCAAATGGAGCTTTTGGCCATTACAATATCCCTTTGTTGCATATTTCTTGTGGCAGTTTCCGCCCTGTGCGCAGACAACCATCTACTCATGACCAGATGACCAACGACACTCAATCCGATATAATCGATGCAAAAAAGTATCGTATCGCAGATAGCATGTCACGAAAAAAGCATAGGAGCGTTCTTGCCTTATTGCTTTTAGCTACGGCATTTTCCATGCCAAGAAAAACTGCCCCAAGCTGCGGTATCGTATCATTAACTAAGCGAGAAATTGCTGGCAATGGAATCATTATTACCGGCAATTGCACAAGCGCAACACCATTTACCCTTGTCAAACAACGCTGTGATAGCATAACCTACGCGCCAGCGTAAAGCAGGTGCACCCACCATCGACAACGGTTGGCCATGACAACGACAGATTGCTCTGCCTGCCTGGAAATCAGCGGGCTGAATACATACTTTTTTACCGGTGATGGAATCATAAAGGCGGTACGCGATCTCGATCTGCGTGTACCCGCCGCCACCACTGTGGCCCTAGTAGGCGAATCGGGCTGCGGCAAGTCGATTACCGCCCTGTCGGTTCTGCGCCTGGTTCCGGAGCCGGGGCGGGTGGTGGCCGGGGAGATAATGTTCAACGGCGAAGATCTGCTCAAGCTGCCGCAGCTGGAGATGCGCCGTATCCGCGGCAACCGCATCGCCATGATTTTTCAGGATCCCATGACAGCGCTGAATCCGGTTCTCACCATCGGCGCCCAGATCGACGAAGTCCTCGCCCTGCACCGCGCTCTGACGGGGGAACAGGCGCGTCAGCGCGGTATCGCCATTCTGGAACAGGTGGGTATCCCCCGCCCCGCTCAGCGTTACGACGACTACCCCCACCAGCTCTCCGGCGGTATGCGTCAGCGGGTGGTGATCGCCATGGCGCTGGCCTGCGACCCGGCAGTGCTGATAGCCGATGAACCCACCACCGCTCTCGATGTCACCATTCAGGCGCAGATAATGGCGCTGCTGGCACAGCAACAGCGCCAACGGCGGATGGCTACCATCCTCATCAGTCACGATCTGGGCGTAGTGGCGCAAAACGCCGCCATTGTCGCCATCATGTATAACGGCATGATTGTCGAGATAGCGCCGGTGGCCACTATTTTTGCCGCTGCCCAGCATCCCTACACCCGCCAGTTGCTCGACTGCATCCCCAAACCGGGGCAACGGCGCCAGCGGCTGCTGCAGCGCAGCAACGACAAGCACCAGACAGAACAGTTTTCCGCCCCGTTCGCCGCGCGCGGCGAACACATCCCCCCCATGCAACAGGTGGCCGACGGTCACTGCGTGCGCCGCTGGAGCTGACCGCTATGGTGCCACTGCTGCAAACAGAAAAACTGTGCAAGAGTTTCCGGGTAAAAAACCGCTACCGCAGCGTTGGCGCGGCTCTGCTGCCAGCGGTAGTGGATGTGGATCTGACCATTGCCCGTGGCCGCACCCTGGGGCTGGTGGGAGAATCGGGTTGCGGCAAGTCTACTCTGGGAAAAACCATCATGGGACTGCTGCAACCGGACAGCGGTCGAGTAACGTTTGACGGCACCACCATCAGTGGCTTGAGTGCCCGGCAGATGCGCCCGTTCCGCCAGCAGATGCAGATGGTGTTTCAGGATCCTTACGCCTCGCTGAATCCGCGCCTGACAGTATTTGCCACCCTGGCGGAACCGTTTAAGATTCACACCAACCTCGGCGCGGCGGCCATCGCCGACAAAGTGATGGAGCTGCTCGACTGTGTCGGCCTGACGGCGCAGCACGCCCGCCGCTACCCGCACGAATTTTCCGGCGGTCAGCGCCAGCGCATCGGCATCGCCCGCGCCCTGGCACTTACCCCCCGACTGATCATCGCCGACGAGCCGGTATCGGCGCTGGATCTCTCCATTCAGGCACAGATCATCAACCTGATGCAGGATCTACAGCAGCGTTTCAACCTCACCTACCTGTTCATCTCGCACGATCTGTGCGTGGTGGAACACTTGTGCGACGAGATCGCCGTCATGTATCTGGGCCGCATTGTCGAGCAGGCACCGGTGGACGATTTCTTCCGCCAGCCACTGCACCCCTACGGCGAGATGCTGCTGCAGGCACTGCCCCTGGCCGACCCGACAATCAGGCAGCGCAACATCGCCCGCGGCGAGGTGCCTTCGGCGCTGCAACCGCCTGCCGGATGCCCGTTCCACCCCCGCTGCCCCTACGCCAGCGCCATCTGCGCCGAACAACTGCCGCCGCTAACCGCTGCCAGCGCCATCCGGCGTGTCGCCTGTCATCACGCCGGGCAGCTCAACCTTGACGGCATAACCACCGCCGGATAACAACCTTGCCACGACCGCTGGATATTGCTATGTACTCAGGCAGGCATTGACATTGACTAACTTACTTAAATAGCGGAGGCGAACATGCGCAAACTGGCGCTGATGGCAATACTGGCCGGCATCACCATGCTGTTGCAGGGCTGTATCGGCAGTCTGCCCGGCTTTGGCTGGATAAACGACAACAAACAACTGGCCGAAGTAGCCGCAGGAGTAACGGTGAGCGGCAAGGTTATCAATAGTTTTGGCGGCGAAGCGCCACTCATCGTCGTCGCCATCGCCATGGACACAAGCGGCCAGCAGGCGCGCCGGGTGGTGGCGGAACGGATACTCTACGGCGGCGGTTCCTTCCAGTTTCTCCTCAAACCGGACAACATCGCCCTGCTCGCCTTTCAGGACAACAACGCCGATGGCGTTTTTCAGCCTGACGAACGGGTAGGCTGGGACGGCAAGCCCCACCTGCTCAAACTGCGCCCCGGGCACGACATCAGCGGCATCAACATCACCATGCGCAGTTTGGAACAGTCGCACCGCGAACTGCCGCAACTGTATCGCCCCCACTTAAAGCCCCTGCCACGCGCCATCCCCAAGTTTGCCATCGGCATCATAACCACCCTGGACGACCCCCGTTTCAGCGCCGACAACGGCAGTCTGGGGATGTGGAAACCGCGTCAGTTTATGAAAAAGATCGATTCCGGCGTCTATTTTCTCACCCCGTACCATAACAACAAGATACCGGTACTGTTCGTCCACGGCGTCGGCGGCAATCCGGCCGAGTGGCGCACCATGGCCGAAGGGCTGGATTCGCAACGCTATCAGGCGTGGTTTTTCTACTACCCGTCCGGCCTGCGCCTGCCGCTGCTGGGCGAGGTGCTGGCAAAAACCATCGAGCAACTGCACCAGCGCTACCGGTTTGACAAAATGGCTCTGGTCGCCCACAGCATGGGCGGGCTGGTAAGCCGTGCCGCCATCAACGAGCTGACCAGGGCCGGACACGGCAACTACATCTACCGCTACATCACCATGTCTACCCCCTGGGATGGACACGACCTGGCCGCTAAGGGGGTAAAATATTCGCCGGTAATAATACCATGCTGGTACGATATGGCCGTGGGCAGCCCGTTTCTGCGCCATTTGTTTGACACCCCCCTGCCCGCCAGCGTCAGCTACCACCTGCTGTTCAGCTACCGCGGCAAGGAAAAGATGTTTCAAGGAGAAAACAGCGACGGCGTCATCACCCTCAAAAGTCAGCTGCGCCCCGCCGCTCAGGAGATAACAACCAGTATCCGCGGCTTCAACACCAGCCACACCGGCATCTTGCGCGATCATCTGGCGCTGGAACGGCTGCGAACGGTGTTACAGGATTAAACCAACAACCCATTACGGAAACAGCATGATAGTCACCAACCTGAACAAACAGGATTTACGCAGACTCTACGGCTCCACCTACTACCAGCGTGGACGCCAATACTACGACGACAACCGCGTTGCCGATTTCAGCTGGGACGAAGATGACGACACCATCTTCGCCCTGGTCAGAGGCAGCGGCAGAAAGATGTACGAAGTAGATGTCGCTTTCACACTGCATAACGATGTTATCCATGTAGCCAGCGCCTGCAGCTGCCCGCTGGGTGGTGACTGCAAGCATGTTATCGCCGCGCTGCTCCACTACATCGATTATGTACAAAACGGTCACCGCGGCAGCAAGCAACGCCAGAGCAACGCCGACAGGTTTGCCTACTGGCAGCAAATGGCCTCCGAAAAACTGCTTCAGCAGTACACCTACTACCATCCCAGCTCCGGACATACGGCACTGCTGTACATTCTGGATCAAACTGTTGAGTATCCGGGTCAAATCTTCTGCAGCACGGTAAAAAGCCGCCGACTCAAAAAAGGCGGTTTCGGTAAGCCGAGCAAATACGATATCACCAACTACTACACCCACCCGGATTGGTTGGCGCCCATCGATTATGATATCATTAAACTTCTGCACCAAATGCAGCAACACTACGCCGTGGTGCAATTCCTCATCTCCGGCGATGTCGGTTATCTGGTCATGACGAAGATGATCGCCTCGAACCGCTGTTTTTACGCTGACATTGACCATGGACCTCTGCACTCTGGCGCCAGCCGCGAGGGCGAAATGACCTGGCAAGAGGACAGCGACGGCAATCAGCAACTGCACATCGGCGTGGCCGGTGACAGCGACAACCATTGTGTGGTTCTGGCCACCGATCCAATAAGCTATATCGATACAGTCAGCAACGAATTCGGCAAACTGGAACTGCCCCTGCGCCACAACGAACTGCAACTGCTGCAACAAATGCCGCCGCTGCCACCGCAACAATTGCAGGAATGCGGCCTGTTTTTCAGTACAGTCTTTGCCAATAGAGCAGTTCCCCTGCCGGTGGAGATGGATATCCGTCCGGCAGCCACCAGCCCGGTGCCGCAACTGCTGGTGACCAAAACAAAAACCAATACCGGCAACGATTGCCACATCGCGCGGATAACCTTTTACTATCAACCGTGTACATGTGCGCCGGCCATTTTACGTACACATCCGGACGAAACTGTGCTGATTGAACAAGACGGCGTCCAATGGCAAGTAACCGCCGATGTAAAAGCAGAATTTGAATACCTGCAGCACCTGTACGACATGGGAATGACGCCAGCGCAAGAGGTCGGTGTACCCGCGTCGTCAGCGCTGGAGCTGCTGTTTACCGCCACCACCGTCACTCGATCGGCGGCGCTCTGGAAGATGTTTTTCGATCAGATACCCGCTCTGCAAGAGAAGGGTTGGCGTATCACCATCGACGAGCAATGCACCTTGAATTTTGCCACCGCCAGCGCTGTCGATTTCAATATCAGCGACGAGAGTGACAGCAGCTGGTTTAACATCGGTCTCGATATCGACTACAACGGTCAGAAAATCGCGCTGCTCCCCCTGCTGGTTCAATGGCTGGAGCGCGGCGACAGCAATGAACCGCTGCTGGCAAAACTCGACGACGGCAGTTGGCTGCACTGCCCTAATGAACTGATAGAACCGGTGGTTGGCGCCCTGGTGGAACTGTTTGACGGCACCAGCCTGAATGCGGATGGACAGCTTAAACTACACCGCAGCC
>JAMOOS010000274.1 GCA_027065245.1 Desulfuromonadaceae bacterium
ATCAGGTGGTGCAGGATGTCCTGGCGCAGATTGACCGTCTTAATAAAACCGCTACCGATCTGCTCAATTTCGGTCGCCCCGGTTCGCCCCAGCGCGATTATCTCGATATCAACACCGTGGTGAAGGAGACGCTGTTCTTTGTTGCCCAGCATCCGGAGTCCAAGGGGGTTGAGCAGGTGCTCGATTTTGGTGATAACCTGCCGGCGGTGTGGGCTGATCGCAAACAGTTGCAGCAGGTGGTACTCAATGTAATTATCAACGCCTTGCAGGCCATGGATGGCAACGGGGTATTGACGGTACGCACCATGACCTGCAATATCGTTTCCGAGGTCACGCGGGTATGTGTAAAGATCAGCGACAGCGGCGCCGGAATTGCGCCGGAGATGCTGGACAAGATTTTTACGCCGTTTTATACCACCAAAAACCGGGGTACCGGCCTGGGACTGGCGATATGCAAACAGCTGATGGATCAGAACGATGGCGGTATCCGCGTGGAGAGTACCCCTGGCGCTGGCGCCTGCTTTACCATTTTTTTGCCGGCATGCGCCATGCCGCAGTGATGAACAGGAACACGGATGAATAAATATCGCATACTGGTCGTGGACGATGAACACCTTATCCGCTGGTCGCTGGAGCAGAGCTTGACCAAGCAGGGCTACAGTGTCGCCACCGTTGGCAGTGGCGAAGATGCCCTGGAGCATGTAAAGCGGGAATCACCCCATGTGGTACTGCTGGATATCCAGTTGCCCGGTATCGACGGCATCACCACCCTGGAGCGGATCAAGGAGATCGACAGCGATATCAGCGTGATCATGATTACCGCCCTGGGCGTGCTGGAAACAGCGGTCAAAGCGATGCAGCTGGGTGCCTACGATTACATCAACAAGCCGTTCAATCTCGATGAGCTCGGGCTGGTGCTGCGCAAGGTGCTGGAGAATCAGGCCCTGAAAAAAGAGGTGGAAACCCTGCGCAGTGAGAAAAAACGCAGTCAGGGCGCCGCCAAAATCATCGCCAAGAGCGCCTATATGAACAGTGTGCTGGAGATGGTGAGCAAAATTGCCCGCAGCGATGCCGCCACGGTGTTGGTGCAGGGGGAGAGCGGCACCGGCAAGGAGCTGGTGGCGCGGGCGCTGCACTACGACAGTGCCCGCAGCGAGCAGCCGTTTATGGCGATAAACTGCGCCGCCGTGCCGGAAACACTGCTCGAAAGCGAATTGATGGGGCACGAAAAGGGGGCGTTTACCGACGCCAAAAGCACCAAAAAAGGGCTGTTTGAGCTGGCCGACAAGGGGACGGTGTTTCTCGACGAAATTGGCGACATGCCCATGGGTACCCAGGCCAAGCTGCTGCGGGTGCTGGAGGAGCGTTCCTTCCGTCGCATCGGTGGCACCAAGGATATCCATGTGGATATCCGTATTGTCGCCGCCACCAACAAGGAACTGCCTCAGGCTATTGAAGACGGCCATTTCCGCAAGGATCTCTACTACCGTATTCAGGTGATTCCCATCTACCTGCCCCCTTTGCGGGAGCGGGTGGACGATATCCTGCCGCTGGCGCATCATTTTATCGCACACTTCAACCGCGAATTCGGCAAAAACGTCACCGGTTTGTCCAAGGCGGCGGAAAAGTACCTGCTCGGCTATGACTGGCCCGGCAATATTCGTGAATTGCGCAATGTCATCGAGCGCGCCATCATACTCGAAAGCAGCGACGAGTTGAAACTGGAGCTGCTGCCGCGCCAGATGCTCGATCCAGCTCAGCCTACTGCCGGAATATTTCAGCTGCCGCCGGACGGTATAGATATCGAAGTAGTTGAAAAGGAGCTGATTCAACAGGCGCTGCGCATGTGCGGCGGTAATCAGTCGCAGGCGGCGCGCAAGCTCCACCTGGGTATCGACGCTTTTCGCTACCGCATGAAAAAATTCGGCCTGCTCTGATTGCACCGTGCCCGGCCAGTTACTTTGGGCGTTGCTGTTTCTCTACCCCGCTAAATGGATACTTTCTCTATGGCTGCCAGCGTTTTTCTTATCGACGGCTCCTCCTATATCTATCGCGCCTACTACGCTATTCGTCACCTGTCTAATTCGCGTGGTATTCCCTGCAACGCGGTGTTCGGCTTTACTAAAATGCTCCTTAAGGTGGTGCGTGATTACCAGCCCGACGAGCTGGCGGTGATTTTTGATGCCCGGGGGGAAACCTTCCGTCACCAGTTGTACGCTGACTACAAGGCCAACCGCGCCAGCATGCCAGAAGATTTGGCGGCACAGATTCCGCTGATCAAACAGGTGGTGGACGGTTTCAACATCGCCCGCCTGGAGGTGGACGGTTTTGAGGCCGACGATATTATTGCCACCCTGGCGCGACGCAAGGCGGCGCAGGGTTATGACGTTACCATCGTCAGCGGTGATAAGGACCTGATGCAGGTGATAGGTGAGCGGGTGCGGATGCTCGACACCATGAAAGATAAAATTTTTACCGCAGCCGAAGTAAAGGAGCGTTTTGGCGGCACTCCGGCGCAGGTGATCGAGGTGCAGGCGCTGGCCGGCGACAGTTCCGACAATGTGCCCGGAGTGCCCGGAATCGGTGAAAAGACCGCCAAAGCACTGATCGAGCAATTTGGCAGCGTCGATAATCTCCTCGCTAACATCGACCAGGTAAAAGGGGAGAAACGGCGGCAGAATCTGCGTGATTACGCCGAGCAGGCGCGCCTGTCGCGCCGGTTGGTAACCCTCGATGCCGATATGGAGCTGGATCTCGATGGTGTCGATTTCAGCCTGCGTTCCCCCGATGGCGCCGCGCTGGGAGCGTTGTTTAAAGATTTAGAATTTACCCAGTTGTATCAGGAGTTTGCCGCCGTGGAGCCACAGCGGGCGGCCCGTGGCGCCTACCAGTGTGTGGTAACCAGCGAGCAATTGGAGGAGATGATAGCCTGCCTGCGCCGGGCAGAGAAAATCAGCATTGATACCGAGACAACCTCGTTGCAGGCGCTGCAGGCTGATCTGGTGGGCCTGAGCTTTGCCGTGGAGGCTGGCAGCGGCTGGTATGTGCCGGTGGGACACACCGGCTTGAGCGCCACCGACCAGTTGCCGCTGGAACAGGTGCTGGCGGCATTGCGGCCGCTGCTGGAAGACGAGAACTGCGCCAAGGTGGGGCAAAACCTCAAGTACGACTATCTGGTGCTGCGCCGCGCCGGTATCGAGCTGCGCGGTATTGTTGCCGACACCATGCTGATGTCGTATCTGCTCTATCCCCAGGCGCGCTCCCATGGTTTGGACAGCATGGCGGCCGAACACCTCGACTACCAGATGATCGCCTACAGCGATGTGACCGGCAGTGGCAAAAAACAGATCGGTTTTGCCGCGGTTGATCTGGAGCGCGCCACAATGTATGCCGCCGAAGACGCCGACATCACCCTGCGTCTGTTTGAACTGTTTGACGCCCGCCTCGACGGCGAGCTGCGCACTTTGTTTGAGCAGGTGGAATTGCCGCTGCTGACGGTGCTGGCGCAGATGGAGTGGCACGGTATCGCCGTGGACAGCGCCTGCCTCAACGGCCTTAGCGCCGATTTCGCCCGTCGCGCCGCCGGACTACGTCAGCAGATCTATGCCCTGGCCGGGACGGAATTTAATATCAACTCACCTAAGCAGTTGGGCGAAATTCTGTTTGATAAACTGGGATTGCCCCACGGCAAAAAGACCAAAACCGGCTGGTCTACGGCGGTGGGGGTACTCGACAAGCTGGCCGACAAGCACGAGATTGTCGCGCTGGTACTGGAATACCGCTCAGTGGTTAAGTTACAGGGAACCTACAGCGATGCCCTGCCCAAACTGGCCGACGCGCACGGGCGCATCCATACGTCGTTTAATCAGGCGGTTACCGCCACCGGTCGGTTGTCCTCCAGCGACCCTAATCTGCAAAACATCCCTGTTCGCACCGAAGCCGGGCGCGCCATCCGCGCCGCTTTTGTGCCGGCGCCGGGCAATATCCTGCTGGCGGCAGACTATTCGCAGATTGAGCTGCGGGTAATGGCGCATCTGGCCGGAGAACCGGCATTGCAACAGAGTTTTCTCAGCGGCGAGGATATCCATCGCCGCACTGCCGCCGAAATTTTTGGCGTGTTTGATGCCATGGTGGATGACGAAATGCGCCGCCGCGCCAAAACCATCAACTTTGGCATTTTGTACGGCATGGGCGCTTACAGCCTGGGGCGTGAGCTGGGCATCTCCAGCAAAGAAGCGCAGCGCTATATCGACAGCTATTTTGAGCGCTACCCGCAGGTATGCCGGTTTATCAACGAATGTGTCGAGACGGCGCGTCGTCAGCAATACGTTACCACTCTGCTGGGGCGGCGCTGTGCCGTGACCGACATCAATAGCCGTAACCATCAGCAGCGCAGCTATGCTGAGCGCAACGCCGTCAACTATCCGGTGCAGGGCAGTGCCGCCGACATTATCAAGGTGGCCATGATCAACATCCACAACTGTTTTCGGCAGCAGCGGCTACGCAGTCGTATGGTGCTGCAGGTACACGACGAACTGGTGTTTGACGTGGCCGCGGACGAGCTGGACGAGGTGCGTGCCGTGGTGGAGGAGGAGATGACCTCTGCCGTGGAACTGGATGTGCCGTTGCAGGTTACCATCGGCTGCGGTGCCAACTGGTGCGAGGCGCATTAGCGTAGCAACGGCATTAAGTAGTACACTAAGCGGGAGTTCTGCGTTATACTCGAACCTATTTAACTGGTTTGGCAGTATCTTGTCTGGTATCGGGATGATATAAATTTCCTGTTTTGTCACATTAGGGGGCGTCCTGGCTTTGGGCCGGATGCAGCAGCTTTAAAAGGAGAGGGACTATGATCAAGGAGATTGGTTTCATCGGTTTGGGGACGGTGGGCAAGTTTATGGCGATGAACTTGCTCAAGGGCAACTACAATTTAACCGTGTATGACGACAACGCCGAAGCGGTGCAGGCGCTGGTGGACAAGGGCGCCGGTGCCGCTGCATCCGCCATCGACGCAGCTCGCGGCAAGGATCTGGTGATGACAGTTTTGCCCGGTGAGGACGCGCTGAAGAACGCTCTGTCGGTGGACGGCGAGTTTCTCGCCGGTGTCGCGCCAGGGACTATCCTGTGCGATTTGGGTACCCACTCACTGGAGCTGACCAAGGAGATTGCCAAGCAGGCGGCGAAAAAAAAGGTTCTCTTTATTGACGCACCGGTATGGGGCACTAAAGAACATGCCGCCCACGGTCTGCTCACCATCCTCGTTGGTGGTGATAACTCGGTGGTATCGCGCTGTCGCGAGGCGCTCACTTATATTGGCCTCAATATTCTCCATGTCGGTGATGCCGGTGACGGCACCAAGATGCGCTTTGTGGTAACTCTGGTGCAGGCGCAACTGATGGAAGCCCTGGCCGAAGGGCTCATTCTCGGCGAACGCCTCGGTTTCACTTCCGACCAGATTCTCGAAGTGCTTGACGCCGGTGGCGTCGGTTCGCCGTTGATCCACAAAAAAGGGCGCTCCATGGCGCGCGGTGATTTTACCCGTAACCTGGCGCTCAAATATGTCTACGACGGTTTGTGTAAAGTCAAAAAAGCCGCTGATATTACCGGCGCCCGCCTGCCCGGCATGGAAGCGACTCTGGAAGTGTATGCCGAAGCCATGGAAGATGGCCGCGGCGAGCAGGATTTTTCCGCCATCATCAAGGTGCTGCGCAAGTAGAGCATCATTTAAGAGCATTGCTAATCAGCGCCCCCGTGTCGTTATGGTACGGGGGCGCTGTTTGTTTATGCGCACTGGCGGTTACCTTTGCGCCAGTAGTTCAATGGTATGGTATGCTTGTACTTTGCTACCCTGTTTCGACAGCGCGCCGCGCAACATCATCAGGCAGCCGGGACAATCCATGGCGACAATTTCGGCACCACTGGCGGTAATATCTGCCAGTTTGTCAGCATTGATTTTTCTGGCTATCTGCGGCTGACCGTTGAAGGAATAGGAACCGCCAAAACCGCAGCAGCGGTCGGCATGTTCCATCTCCACCACCTCGGCTCCCAGTTGGCGTAGCAGGGCGCGCGGTTGTTCATCCACAGCGCAACTACGTTTGAGGTGGCAGGAATCGTGGTAGGTAACCTTGATGTTATTCATGGCCTCAGTCACCTCCACCTTAAGCACATCGTGCAGAAACGCCGCCGCGTCGAGGGTTTTTTCCGCCAGCTTGCGCGCTTTAAGCAGCATGGCGGCGTCACCGCGCAGTGCCGAAACAAAATGCTCGCGTAGTGCCGCGGTGCAGGTGGGACAGGTGGTAAGCACATAGTCGGGGTCGTCGGCCAGCAGAGCACTTACATTCTGCCGCGCCAGTTCCACAACCGTTTCGCTGTCGCCGGAATACAGTGCCGGTACGCCGCAGCAGTTTTGCTGCTCGGGGAATATCATCTCTACCTGCTGCTGTTTAAGCACCGTGGCCAGAGCCTCTCCCAGTTGAGGATAGATAAAATCGCTGGCGCAGCCAGCAAAAAACGCCACGCGCAACCGTGGTTTATCCACTTTGAGATCAAGGTGTTTTACCCGATCGCGAAACGGCTGCGCGGCTATGGCAGGCAGCGTGCGCCACTCGGTATAAGCGCTGAAATACAGGGGCAGATGGCGAATTTCGCCAGCGCTTGTCAACGGTTTTTGCAGCCGGGCGGCGGCCCGCAGCATGGTATGAAACAGGCGGCGATTTTTCATTACGCGGCGGAACATGATGTTTTTCGCCAGTGGCAGCCCGTGCTGCTGCACCACCTCGCGGCGTAATTTAAGAATAATTTTTTCCAGGTCGATATGCGCCGGGCATACCTCTACGCAACTGCGGCAGCCGATACACGCCTGGACGATCCCGGCGGCGGTGTCCATGCCGTTTTGAAAAGCGGTGAGAATAATACCGATGGCGCCGATATATACATGGCCGAAAGCGTGGCCGCCCACGGTCTGATATACCGGGCAGACGTTGGCGCAGGCACCGCAACGCACGCAGCGCAAAGCCTGGCGGCAGTCGTTGTCGGCAGCCAGTTTGCTGCGACCGTTATCCACCAGCACAATATGCAACGGCTTCGGTTTGCCGTGCCACAGCG
>JAMOOS010000275.1 GCA_027065245.1 Desulfuromonadaceae bacterium
CTGCTCCACCGGTTGATGGGTGGGGCCGTCTTCGCCGACACCGATGGAATCGTGGGTAAGGATATAAATCGGCGCAATTCCCATGAGCGCCGCCATGCGCATGGGCGGGCGCATGTAATCGGAAAAAATCATGAAAGTAGCGCCAAAGGGGAGCAGTCCGCGCGTATGGCACAGGCCGTTGAGGATCGACCCCATGGCATGCTCACGAATGCCGAAGTGGATATTGCGCCCGGCGGCGGCTGGGGTAAACTCGTCCTCCCCTTTCAAATGGCTGTTGTTGGACGGCGCCAAATCGGCGCTGCCGCCCAGCATCAGCGGCAAACCGGCCGCCAGGGCGTTGAGTACCTGACCACTGGCGGCACGGGTAGCCATAACAGTGCCGGCCTCAAATCCGGGTAACAGGGCATCCACCGTGGCGGCATCCAGCTCTTTACCGGCACACCAGTCGGCCACCACGCTGCTGGCGGCACATTTCTGCGCACACAACCGCTGCCACTGCTGTTCCAGCTCGGCGCCGCGCTGTTTTACTTGCTCCATGTGGGCATAAACATCGTCATCTACCACAAAGCTGCGCTGCGGATCAAAACCGAGTGCCTGCTTGGTAAGTTTGAGTTCCTCCGCGCCCAGGGGCGCGCCGTGGGCGGCGGCAGTACCCTGTTTGTTGGGTGCGCCCTGGCCGATATTGGTGCGGGTGATAATCAGAGACGGGCGGTCATCCGCTTTGGCGCGCTCAATAGCTGCGTCCACTTCCGCCAGATCCTCGCCGGTTACCTGCTCAACGTGCCAGCCATACGCCTGATAACGGGCGGCGACATCCTCACTGAAAGCCAGATCGGTATCTCCCTCGATGGTGATTTTATTGTCCAGATACAGATAGATGAGGTTACCCAGGCGCAGATGCCCAGCCAGCGACGCCGCTTCCGCCGCCACCCCTTCCATCACATCCCCGTCGGAGCAGATGGCGTAGACGTTGTAATCGCACAGCTCGGCATCAACTTTATCACGCAGAAAACGTGAGCCCATGGCCATTCCCACGCCCACGGCAATCCCCTGTCCCAGCGGGCCGGTGGTGGTCTCCACTCCGGGCGTGTGGCCGAATTCAGGATGGCCCGGCGTTTTACTGCCGAACTGGCGGAAATTCTTTATATCGTCCAGGCTGACAGCGTAGCCGCACAGGTGCAGAGTACTGTACAACAGCATGGAGGCATGCCCGCACGACAGGATAAACCGGTCGCGCCCGGGCCAGTCGGGATTGGCCGGGTTATGCCGCAAATGACGG
>JAMOOS010000276.1 GCA_027065245.1 Desulfuromonadaceae bacterium
GAAGAAACCAACTTTGGTACCTTCAGCAGGTTTCAGGTTGTAACGTACATACAGGGCGTCGAGATCTTTGAAATCATTGTTGTCATCAGTGTTGATAACTTCGTAACCGCGATACCAAGCGAAGGTCAGGTCGCCAGGACCTGCGGTCACCTTGTAGTCAACGCCGGTAACGGTCTCGTTCCACAGGAACTTGTTGATGTTGATGGGCATCAGACCCATGCGTACCCGACCACCGGCCAAGGCAAAGTCAGTGTAAGCCCAGCGGGTCTCAATGAAAGTTCCGTCGCCGGAAAATGCGCCACCGCGACCAGTATTACCAAATTGTACGCCACCGATCTCAATGGCGTATACGCCTTTAATGGCGCCGTCGTCAGAAGATGCGTTCATCCACATGCGGTATTTAAGTTCGCCCATGGTGTCATTGCTATCGTCTTTGCCGATAGCTTTTTTGGCATTGCTGGTCCAGCCATTACCGGCACCGTCAAAGAAATTCACGTGGTTTGTGTACAGACGGAAGCGGTGATTAAAATCACCATGGAAGGTAAAATCCACCGCAAAAGCGGGAGCCGCCATGGCCAGCGTCAACGCCAGCGCTATCAATACTCTTTTCATTCTTCTTTCCTCCTTGGTTTCCTTGTTAATAGAACCACTATCATACCAACGCCACCGACTGGCAGCTAATGATCAAACAGCCTGCCTCGAATCCTTCGCTGTGCTTCTGACCCTCAGCCGCATTTGCCGGTAACGACAACGATGTTTTACTGCTAAGTCAGCAACTGACTATCCAACGGCCAGCGTATTGTGCATACTACGTGCCAACGAGTGTGCAAAAAGGCTCACGGCGGTTAACCGGCTGGTGTAACGCTACTTTTGCCTGGTTAGCTGCTGCTGAAACTGGCGCATTTGCTGCCGGTTGTGGTATTGCAACCACCTTTATGTGTCATTTTTCCGACACCCATAGTCAGCGTGCCTGCGCTGAAAACTGCTAAACCGTGTTCTATTTATGTCCAGCTTCGGCGGGAAGTCAAGAAAAAACGTATATTAGTTTCCATATATACTTTGGCAGTAGTAATCATCTTTTTGATAATACCAACCACTTGTTTGTCGGTATAATAGCCCGGCTTGATGCGGAATGGTGTCAAATTTATGTAAAAACAGCGCCCATGGCAAAGCCACAGGCGCTGAAGGTTAAGGAGTCTGTTGTTTTGGCGCTGCCGGTTTACATCATACCGGGCATGCCGCCGCCCATACCGCCGGGCATGGCGGGCATGGGTGCT
>JAMOOS010000277.1 GCA_027065245.1 Desulfuromonadaceae bacterium
GGTATCGTTATCCTGTTGCGCCTGGCGCAGGGTTTTAAGCACCACGGCACCGGCACCTTCGGCCACAGCGGTGGTGCGTCCCAGCTTGACGTTGCTGAGCTGGGCGCGGATATCGCCCGGCATGTCGACAGCGCCAACGATGGCGCAGGATATCTCACCGCGAGTAAGGGCGCTGATGGCGCTGTGCATAGCGCTGACGGCGGAGTTTTCTTCGCTGGCGATGGTAAAGCTCGGCCCGCCGATTTTGAACTCGCGGGCAATGCGGCTGGCTACCACGCTGCCCAGAGCCCCCATGGTGCGGTTGGCTGTAAGCGGTGGTGTAATGCTGTCTTGCAGACTGTTTTGCCATTGTTCCAGTTGCTGGGCGTCGATATCGCTGTGTTGTTGCTGCGCCCACTGGCGGACTTTTGCCGCCATGCCCCAGCGCAGGCTGAAACTGGTGGCGTTCAAGTCGAGACCGGTACCGACAAAGACGCCGGCGTTGCGCCGTTGCTCATCACTCAAGTTTGCCTGTTGCAGCGCGGCGGCAGCGCATTGCAGCATCAGCGCCTGGCGCGGCAACATCTCTTTAAGCTCGGTTGGGGGGATACGGAACTGACCGGCGGTAACGCTGGTCCGGTCGAGATAAAGGCCGCGCACCTTTGTGGTGACTTCTTCTTGGTACCAGGCACTGGCCGTTGCGCCGTACCAGTGTTGCGGGGCGGTAAAGGTTGCCGCTGCGGAGGAAAATATGTGGCGGCGCAGATTGTCCAGCCCGGTGCAATCACCCAAGGTGGCATCCATGGCGATAATGGCGATTTTGTCGTCGCATTCGCTCGTTGCTGGCGGCGGTGCGGTAATTGGCACCGATGTTGTCGCCGGTTGATATTCCTCCAGCAGTACATGGGCGTTGATGCCGCCGAAACCGAAGGCGCTGACGGCGGCGCGGCGCGGGCGCTGGCTCTGCGGCCACGGTTGCGCCTGGCGCAGGACGGTGAACGGGCTGGTGTCCATGGCGATGGCGGCCGCCGGAGCGGTAAACCCGGCGGTGGGGGGCAGTATCCCCTCTTTCAGCGCCAGAAGAGTTTTGATGGTTGCCGCGGCGCCGGCGGCGGTAAGCAGGTGGCCTATGTTGGATTTTACGCCGCCGAGTACACATGTGCCAGCGCTGGCGTTGCCGTCCCACAACTGGCACAGACTGTTGAATTCCACCGCGTCGCCCACGGGAGTGCCGGTGGCGTGGCATTCGATGTGATCTACCTCATGGGGGTGCCAGCCGGCCTGGGTATAAGCG
>JAMOOS010000278.1 GCA_027065245.1 Desulfuromonadaceae bacterium
AGTGATGCGCGACCTGGCCGACAACGTGGTGATTATCTGCTCCATCGAAAACTTTGACGCCATGGGTGTCCACACCGGCGATTCCATCACCGTGGCTCCGGCGCAAACCCTCACCGACAAGGAATACCAGATTCTGCGTGACGCCTCGCTGAAAATTATCCGCGAAATCGGCGTGGAAACCGGCGGCTCCAATATCCAGTTCGGCATCAACCCCAAAGATGGCCGCCTGGTGGTTATCGAGATGAATCCGCGCGTATCGCGCTCGTCGGCGCTGGCTTCCAAGGCCACCGGCTTTCCCATCGCCAAAATTGCCGCCAAACTCTCCATCGGTTACACCCTGGATGAAATTCGCAACGACATCACCCGCGAAACCTACGCCGCCTTTGAGCCCACCATCGACTATGTGGTAACCAAGGTGCCGCGCTTTACCTTTGAAAAATTCCCCAGCACCGACCCGACTTTGACCACCCAGATGAAATCGGTGGGCGAAGCCATGGCGATAGGCCGCACCTTTGTTGAAAGTTTCCAGAAAGCGCTGCGTTCCATGGAGATCGGCAGCGACGGTTTTGAAAGCCGTCTTTACGCCACTGTGGACGACTATGGCCGCGAGCTGACCAGTCAGCAGATGGATACCCTGCGTGAGAAACTGCGCGTCCCCAATGTCGACCGGGTATGGTATTTAGGCGATGCCCTGCGCGCCGGTATGGCCGTGGATGAAATCTACCGCCTCAGCGGTATCGATCCGTGGTTTATCAACAGCATCAATCTGATTATTGCCGCTGAAGCACGTTTGCGCAGCGCCGCCACCACCATTCTCGGTGCCAGTGTCGACGGGCTGGATATTTTGCGCGACGCCAAGCGGATGGGCTTTTCCGACCGTCGCTTAGCTCTGCTGCTCGGCAGCGACGAGCACACTATCCGCGCTTTGCGTCACAGCAATGGCATCCGCCCGGTGTACAAGCGGGTGGATACCTGTGCCGCCGAATTTGAGGCGTTTACCCCGTACCTGTACTCCACCTACGAACAGGAGTGTGAGGCGGCGCCGTCGGATAAAAAGAAAATCATGATTCTCGGTGGCGGCCCCAACCGCATCGGTCAGGGGATCGAGTTTGACTACTGCTGTGTCCACGGTGTGTTCGCCCTCAAGGAAGACGGCTACGAAACCATCATGGTCAACTGCAACCCGGAGACCGTCTCCACCGATTACGACACTTCCGACCGGCTCTACTTTGAACCGCTGACCTTTGAAGATGTGCTGGAGATCGTCAACGTCGAGCAGCCCGACGGCGTCATTGTCCAGTTTGGCGGTCAGACACCGCTGAAACTGGCGGTGGCGCTGGAACAGGCCGGTGTGCCCATTATCGGCACCAGCCCCGACGCCATCGACCGCGCCGAGGATCGCGAACGTTTTCAGGCCCTGCTCAACAAATTGGGGCTCAAACAACCGGCCAATGGTCTGGCGCGCTCCTTTGAAGAGGCGGAAATCGTCGCCGCGCAAATCGGCTACCCGGTGGTGGTGCGCCCCTCCTATGTCCTCGGCGGCCGCGCCATGGAGATTGTCTACGATGTGGAGCAACTGCGCGCCTATATGAAATTCGCCGTCCAGGCCTCGCCGGAGCATCCTATCCTCGTCGACAAGTTTCTCGACCACGCCATCGAAATTGACGTAGACGCCCTGGCGGATAAAACCGACGTGGTAATCGGCGGCATCATGCAGCACATCGAGGAAGCCGGCATCCACTCCGGCGACAGCGCCTGCTCCCTGCCGCCTTATTCTCTCAGCGATGAGCTGGTGGCCGAGGTGGGACGCCAAACCCGCGCCCTGGCGCTGGAGCTGGGTGTAGTGGGGCTGATGAATATCCAGTTTGCCGTCAAGGATAACGTGGTTTATCTCATCGAGGTCAACCCGCGCGCCAGCCGTACCGCGCCTTTTGTCTCCAAAGCCACCGGGCGGCCGCTGGCTAAAATCGCCGCACGGCTCATGGCGGGTAAAACCCTCAAAGAGCTGGGGATAGAAGGGGATATCGTTCCCGACCATGTGGCGGTAAAAGAATCGGTATTCCCCTTTGCCAAGTTCCCCGGTGTCGATACCCTGCTGGGACCGGAGATGAAATCCACCGGCGAGGTGATGGGACTGGATCGCGATTTTGGCAAAGCGTTTGCCAAGGCGCAACTTGGTGCCGGTGTGGTTCTGCCTCTGGAAGGCAAGGTGTTTGTCAGCGTCAAGGATGACGACAAGGCTGCCGCCGTGCATATATGCCGCAAACTGGCCGCAGCTGGTTTCAGCCTTATCGCCACCAGCGGCACCGCTGCCGCCCTGCGTGACAACGATATCGCCGTGGAAACGGTTAACAAAGTAAAAGAGGGTCGCCCCCACTGTGTCGACGCCATCAAAAACGGCGACGTGGCTATGGTGTTCAACACCACCTTCGGCCCACAGTCCATCGCCGATTCCTACTCCATCCGCCGCACAACGCTGATGCATTCGGTGGCTTATTTTACCACCGCCACCGGCATGGAAGCGGCTGTAGACGGTATTATCGCTCTGCAACGGCAAGAACTTGACGTAACCGCGTTACAGGAGTACAATTCCTGAACTCGAGTGCAATAAGCAATTTTTAATAAACCAAGTAATGGTTGCGGGTGGAGAAAATCTGCCCGTAACCTTTGTTTTTGCAGGAAGGATAAAAGGGAAGCTCTATGTCACACTCAGTGCCAATGACGCCGGAATGTTACCAGCGTTTGCAGGACGAACTGAAAAAACGGATTACCGTCGACCGCCCCAAAGTGGTTCAGGATATCGCCGAGGCGCGCTCTCACGGTGATCTGTCGGAAAACGCCGAATACGATGCCGCCAAGGATCGTCAAGGCCATATCGAAGGACGTATTGCTGAACTCAACGACAAACTGGCACGCGCCGAAGTGATCGACCCGAAAAAGATCGACTCGGATAAAATCGTCTTTGGCGCCACGGTTACCCTGTTTGACGTCGAGCAGGAGGAAGAAGTGGTGTACCAGATTGTCGGCGAAGACGAGGCCGACATCAAGGCGGGCAAAATTTCCATCACCTCACCGGTGGGCAAGGCGCTCATCGGCCACACTTTTGACGACGAGGTGCGTATCAGTGTGCCGTCCGGCGTTAAAGTGTACGAAATTACCGACATCGAATATAAATAGGACGGGCGGCCATGATTGACGAGCAGACAAAAATTGCGCAGATTCTCACCATGCACCCCAAAGCGGCGGAAGTTTTTCGTGAATATGGGCTGGAATGCCAGGGTTGTTCCGGTGCCAAACACGAATCGCTGCGTCAGGGCGCCATCAACCACGGTCTTGATGTTGAGGAACTGATGCAGAAGCTCAACGCCCTGTTGCAGGAATAATCTGAATCAGGCTGCGGCAACGCAGCCATCTGTGATCGTTATCTTCATGAGCGGCAATAGAGTAGCCAGCACTGTGCACGCCCCGCTTACCTATATAACCGGTATAGGGGAGCGGGTGTGCGCCAAGCTGGCCAAACTTGGCCTGCACACCATCGAGGATATCCTCTATCATCTCCCCCTGCGTTACGAAGATCACCGTCATATCGTCAGCATATCTCAACTGCGACCGGGCGAAAGCGCTCTGTTTTGCGGTCGTATCGTCAGCAGCGGCGAAGTGGGCAGCAGGCGTGGCCGAACCATCTACGAAGTTATCATTGCCGATGACAGTGGCCGCATCATGCTCAAGTGGTTTCACTATCGGCGCGACTGGATGGAAAAAAACTATCGCAGCGGTCTGCAGGTGCTGGGCACCGGTGAGGTAAAACAATTTGGCGGGCGCCGTGAGATCATCCACCCTGAAATAGAATTTTTCTGTGGCAGCGAGCCACCGGCACGTCAACTGGCCATTGTGCCGGTCTATCCACTAACCGAGGGAGTAAGTCAACGCCAGATGCGTAAATTCTGCCAGACGGCGGCGCAACTGTACTCCCGGCTGGTGGTGTCGCATCTGCCGGACGAGATCGCCGCTCGCCAGCAACTGATGGCGCTTAACGAAGCGCTGTTGCGTGTCCACTGTCCGCCCGACGACAGCGATATTACCATTTTGGCAACCAATCGTGATCCCGCCCGGCGCACCTTGATTTTTGATGAGCTGTTTTATCTGCAACTGGGACTGGCACTGCGACGCAAAGGAGTTGCGCTACAGCAGGGAACTGCCTTTGCCGTAAACCATGTGTACACCCGCCCGCTGGTAAAAATGCTGCCGTTTCAGCTTACAGCGGCGCAAAAACGGGTACTGACAGAGATAAAAACCGACATGATGGCGCCGCGCCCCATGAACCGCCTGCTGCAGGGCGATGTGGGCAGCGGCAAAACCATTGTGGCGCTGCTGGCGGCACTTATCGCCATAGAAAACCACGCTCAGGCAGCGGTGGTGGCACCGACGGAGATTCTGGCAGAGCAGCACTTTGCCCAGTTTGAAATGTGGCTGCAACGCCTCGGGCTGCGCGCGGCACTGCTTACCGGCTCCACCACAACGGCAGAACGGACACAGATGCTGGTGGCGCTGGCCGATGGCGAGATCCACCTGCTGGTGGGCACCCATGCCGTATTGCAGGATGACGTGCAGTTCAAGCGTCTCGGCCTGGGTATTATCGATGAGCAGCACCGTTTTGGCGTACAACAGCGCAATGCGCTGCGCAAAAAAGGGGATAATCCCGATATTCTGGTGATGACGGCCACCCCCATACCGCGCACCCTGTCATTAACCGTGTATGGCGATTTGGCTCTCTCGGTTATAGATGAGCTGCCAGCCGGGCGCAGTCCGATAAAGACCAGAGTTATCGACAACCGCAAACGCCCGGAACTGATAAAATTTATCCGGCGCGAACTGGACAGGGGGCGCCAGGGATATGCTGTTTATCCGCTGGTGGAAGAAAGCGATAAATCAGATCTGACCGCTGCCAGCGCCGCACTGGAGACCCTGCGCGCCGAGTTAGGCGGCAGCTACCGCCTGGAGCTGCTGCATGGCCGTATGGCCAGCAGAGAAAAAGAGGCCATTATGCAGCGCTTCAAGGCCCACGATATCGACCTGCTGGTGGCAACTACAGTGGTTGAAGTCGGGATAGATGTACCCAATGCCACCCTGATGGTGATAGAACATGCCGAACGGTTCGGTCTGGCGCAACTGCATCAGCTGCGTGGTCGGGTAGGGCGGGGCAGTGCGCAAAGCTTCTGCATACTGGTACATTCGGAGCAATGCGGTCGCGACGGGCGTCAGCGCCTGCAGGTGATCGAAAACAGCAGCGACGGCTTTGTTATCGCCGAAGCCGATCTGCGCCAGCGTGGCCCCGGCGAATTTCTCGGTACTCGTCAGGCCGGGATGGCTACATTCCGGGTTGCCGACATTCTGCGCGATGCTCATCTGTTAGAACAGGCGCGTAAAGAGGCATTTGCATTTATTGACCAGGCGGATATTTTCCACGACGCCGCCTATACCGAGTTGCGCCACGCCCTTATGGTGCGCTGGGGGCAGCGGCTGGAACTGGCTAGTGTCGGATAGGGAACGTAGATGAAACGATTTCAGGCAGATTTTCGTGCCATAGCGCAATTTGGCGCACTGGACAATGGCGGTGTAACCCGCCTGGCGTTCAGCCGCGCCGACAACGACGCCCGCAACTACCTAATCAGCGCGGCGCAGCGCAGCGGTTACGACGTAAGCATTGATGCCGGGGCCAACATCCACATTGTCCGGGCGGGGCAAAACAGCAGCCTGGCGCCTGTTGTCATGGGCTCGCATCTGGATACCGTACCGCACGGCGGCCATTACGACGGCGTGGTGGGTGTGCTTGGTGGCCTGGAAGTGCTGCGGCGTCTGGATGACGCTGCCATCAGCACAGAACGGTCAGTGGAGCTGATCAATTTTGCCGCTGAAGAATCGAGCCGTTTCGGCGTAGCCAACATCGGCAGCAAGGCGCTGACGGGCAAACTTACCAGCGCCATGTGCGACACCATCACCGATAGCAAAGGCAACAGCCTGCGCCAGATTCTGGCCGCCGCCGGCAATGATTACACCGAGATGGCTGCTCAGGTGCTCAATCCCGGCGATATCAGCGCCTTTGTCGAACTGCACATAGAGCAAGGGCCGGTGCTGGAACAGCGCCAACTGGATATCGGTGTGGTGACGGCCATCGCCGCACCCAGCCGTTTCAGAGCAACAATCCGCGGTCGCTGCGATCATTCCGGCAATACCCCCATGCACATGCGCCGCGACGCACTGGTAGCGGCAGCCATGATAGTAACCGAGGTGGAACAACTGGCCATTCACGGCGGTGAACACACCGTGGCTACCGTTGGCGTTCTCGACGTTCATCACGCCGCCATCAACGTGGTGCCCGGCGAAGTCGATCTGCTCATCGACATTCGCGACAGCAACGACACCGACAAGCGAAAAGCAATTGCCCAACTGTACAAAGTATGTAAGCGCATCGCCGCCGCGCGCGATATCACCATCGACCTGAACACCATCAGCGACGACAACGCCGTCACCTTAGACAGTCAACTGGCCGATACCATATTCAATCTGGCGCAGGCAAACGGGCTTAAAGCAACAAAAATGATCAGCGGCGCCGGACACGACACCATGTATATGGCCGCCATCGCTCCGTCCGCGCTGATCTTCATCCCCAGCATAGCCGGCATCAGCCACAACATCGCCGAAAAAAGTACCCTCGAAGCCATTGCCGCCGGGGTAGACCTGCTTTATCACACGGTATTGCACCTGGCGCAAAGGCGATAAACAAAACTCATAACGACACCTCACAGCTCAATGGATTTTGCGCCCCTGTGTTACAGGTACGGGGCTGTGGGTGGCGCAGAAAGTAAAGTTTACATAATATATATTATGCGACATATTGTGCGTAGTTTTTGTGTCGTTTGCTATACTATGCCGTGGGAATTTATGCTAGATTCAATAGAGAGCAACGGTGTAGGTAAAAGGGA
>JAMOOS010000279.1 GCA_027065245.1 Desulfuromonadaceae bacterium
GCATGCCGTCACTGGCATTGTCGACATCGACGATGTGCATGTCAGGATAAGTGCAGCGCAATTCTTCGTTGACGGCATAGCCGCGCACGATCCCCACCGGCTTGTCTTTAAGTGTTGCTAGATCGTGAACGTATATTTCGCTGGTGCGGGTGACTATCACCAGCGGTACGGTGACATAGGGTGTGGTAAAATCGAGATAAGCGATACGGCTTGGTGTTTTTGACGCCATGGATAGAATGTCGCATTTGCGCGCCTTGGCATAATCGAGACTTTCCTGCCAAGAGCGGGTAGGCAGCAAAGTTATCGGTATGGGCAGCTTCTGCTGAAACAGAGCGATAAAATCGGCGGCAATGCCGATATGGCGACCGTTATCCAGTTTTTCAAATGGCATCCAGTCAGGGTCTATGCACATGGTTATGCGGCGTTTGCGGCGCAGGTAGTCAATCTCCGCATCTGAAAAGTCTACCGCGCGCTTATCGAGGATATCGTCGCGGTACAGATAGAAGTCAAGATCCTGGTCGGCGCTGATGCGTTCGGTTTCTAGGGCGTGGCGATATGCCTTGAGGGTTAACTCGTGGTCGATGGCGCCGATGGGATACTGGTCGCGCTGAAACAGTTTGGCTATGGTATGCGCCTCGTAGCCAAGAGCGGCGAGGCTTTTGTGCGGGGCGTACTTTTCGTGAATTAGCTGCACCGTTTCGTCAATATGATCCAGAGCGTATTCCCAGCCGCGGTTACTGGCGGCAACAAAACGGTGGGTACGTTGCGGATGTTTGTCTACCTCCTGCTGCCGGGTGAACAGGTTGATGGCACCGGCCATGCGAAAGCCGTAGTCGTATGGGTCAATGATGTCAAACGGTATATTTTTCTGCTTCAGTTCAAATACCTGATCAGAAATAAACACCGGCATGGCATCCACCTTGCCGTCGATGAAATCCTGCAAACGGGCGCTGTTTTTTATCAGATTGCTGTTTTTGCAGTTGATGTCGAACTGTTCCAGCAGCATGGTGAGCAGGTCAAAATGATCTTTGCTGGCACCGACCATTATGGTTTTGCCGCGCAGGTCATAGGGGGAGGTGATCCCCTTGCGGGTGACAAATACCAGTGGAGAACGGTGCAGATAGGTTGCCAGGAGCACCAGCGGCTGAATTTTGTGGTCGACGATTACCAGGGAGGCGTTGTGGATACCATAGGTAGCGCGCCCCGACATCACCTCAGCTACCGGATTGCTGTCCGGCTTGCGCTGGCGCAGATCCACGTCCAGCCCGGCCTCGGCGTAAAAGCCCTTTTCCTTGGCCATGATAAAGCCGGCATACTCAAACTGGTAGTACCATTTGAGCTGCAGTGATACATGCTCTACCTGCCGTGCCGGATGCGGTTGTGCCATTGCCGTGGCGGAAAATCCCAGCCACAGTGCCGTCAATAGCACTAACGCCTTATGCCACATAGGTATCCTCACATATCGAGAAAAAAACAGGTATCACTTATCTTAATCCGTAGTGTAACACGGATTAATCGTACTTATAAAGAGTTCTTTTGGCGGGTTTTGTTCATGATGAAATGCTGATAAAAAGTACACAACCGTTGTTCAAACTGTTGGGGCATTTTTTGTTGGAATTCCACATGATCAAGCTGGGGTTCAAACCACAGTTGCCTGGGGTGGCCGGCAGCGGCGTACAGCAGGTTGATGCCGCCGGGGTTTACCACGCTGTCTTTGCCGCCCATCATCAACAGTACCGCACGCGGACTGATTTTGCCGATGCAGCGCAGTGGGGCAACGGTGCTGATATCAAAGCCGAGCTGGTGGGAGGCAAGGTATTTTACCAGCCGGGCAAAAGGGAAGGCAGGCAGTCCGGTGAAACGGCGCACACTGACATTGAGACTGTCGCTTATGGAGGCGTAGGGGGAGTGCGCCGCCACCGCTTTTACCCGGTTATCGCGCGCGGCGTAGCACAGTGCCAACGCCCCGCCCATGGAGTTGCCGAACAGTCCAAGGGCGGCGTCGGGCTGGCGCTGGCGGACATAGTCGACGGCAGCGGCGAAATCGCGCCATTCGGCGTGACCGAAGCTGATAATATCGCCGGTACTGTAGCCGTGGGCGCGAAGGTTGAGCAGCAGAACGCCATAACCGTGGCGTGCCAGCATGGCGGCGACGGGAACCATTTCGCCACAGTCCATTTTGTAGCCGTGGCACAAAATGATTACCGCGCCGTTGCTGGCAGGGCGGTAGAAAGCGGTCAGTTTTATTCCATCGTTGCTGGTCAGGGTTATTCTATCCGCGTCCAGATGGTGCTGAGCCAGCACCGTTTCCGGCCGCAGTTGCGGTTGTTCGGCATAGCGCTGAGTCCGTCGCTGCTGTTTGCTGGTGATCAGGCGGGTGGCGCTGCGCCAAGAGAGCCGCAGCACCACGGCGCAGCCGCAAACTGTTATGGCGAAGGCGATAAATTTTATCATCTTCCCACTATAAGCTATTGGCGTGTTTCCGGCAATCCCGTACAATGGCGCCCAGCAGAGCGGGATAGATCGGGAATTGTTTTTATATAGCAATAGCCAGGAGTGCAACATGAGCGAAGACAGCAAAAAAATTATCTACAGCATGATGCGGGTTAGCAAAAGCTACAATAAACAGGTGGTGATAAAGGATATCTCCCTGTCCTATTTTTACGGCGCCAAGATCGGCGTGCTCGGTCTCAACGGTTCCGGTAAAAGTAGCCTGTTGCGTATCATGGCCGGGGTGGACAAGGATTTCAGCGGCGAGGCGGTGTTGTCGGAAGGCTACACTGTCGGCTATCTGGAGCAGGAACCGCAGCTTGATGAAGATAAAACCGTGCGCCAGGTGGTGGAAGAAGGGGTGCAGGAGGTGGTGGATCTGCTCAAGGAGTTCGAGGAGATCAATCTGCAATTTGCCGAGCCCATGGATGATGAGGCCATGGCGCAGTTGTGTGAACGCCAGGCCATCGTCCAGGACAAGCTGGATACTCTCGATGCCTGGGATCTCGATTCCCGTCTCGATCTGGCCATGGACGCGTTGCGCTGTCCGCCGGCCGACACGCCGGTAAAGGTGCTCTCCGGTGGCGAGCGGCGCCGTGTTGCCCTGTGCCGTCTGTTGTTGCAGAAACCGGATATTCTGCTGCTGGACGAGCCTACCAACCATCTCGATGCCGAAACGGTAGCGTGGCTGGAACAGCATCTGCGGCGCTACGCCGGTACCGTTATCGCCGTAACCCACGACCGCTATTTTCTCGATAACGTCGCTGGCTGGATTCTGGAGCTGGATCGAGGTCGCGGTATTCCGTGGCAGGGTAACTATTCCTCGTGGCTGGAGCAGAAACAGCAGCGCCTGCAGCAGGAGGAGAAGGCGCAATCGGCGCGTCAGCGCACCCTGGAACGCGAACTGGAGTGGATTCGCATGTCGCCCAAGGGACGCCATGCCAAGGGCAAGGCGCGGCTTAATTCTTACGAAAAACTGCTCAACCAGGGCAGCGCCGCGCGTGAGCGCGATATGGAATTGTATATACCACCCGGCCCGCGCCTGGGCGATGTGATTATCGAGGCTGATCATGTACGCAAAGGCTACGCAGGTCGGCTGCTTATGGAGGATATGAACTTTAAACTGCCGCGTGGCGGCATTGTCGGCGTGGTTGGCCCTAACGGTGCAGGTAAAACTACCCTGATGCGTATGTTCGTCGGTCAGGAACAGCCCGACGCCGGTACCCTCACCATCGGTGCCACCGTCAAGCTGGGCTATGTGGATCAGAGTCGCGACTGTCTCGACGGCGATAAAACCATCTGGGAGGAGATCTGCGCCGGACAGGAAACACTGCTGCTTGGTGAGCGCGAAGTCAACTCGCGCGCTTATGTGGCCCGCTTCAACTTTTCCGGCAGCGATCAGCAGAAAAAGGTCGCCAACCTCTCCGGCGGCGAGCGTAACCGGGTGCACCTGGCCAAAATCCTCAGCAGCGGTGCCAACGTGCTGCTGCTGGACGAGCCCACCAACGACCTCGATGTCAACACCATGCGTGCATTGGAAGAAGCGCTGGAAAATTTTGCCGGCTGTGCCGTGGTTATCAGCCATGATCGCTGGTTTCTCGACCGCATCGCCACCCATATTCTCGCCTTTGAGGGCGACAGCCAGGTGGTGTGGTATCAGGGCAACTACAGTGAATACGAGGAGGATCGGCGCCGCCGTCTCGGGCGCGAAGCGGAGCAGCCGCACCGCATCCGCTACCGCGATCTTACCCGGGGGTAGCTGGTGAGAGCAATTTTGCTGCCTGTTCATTAGAGAGCCTTTGTTGTCCGGGTGAGCTTGTTTTTTGGTGCCTATGCTTGTACAGTGGCCAAGTAACTGTGCAGACGGGAGGTGTTTATATGCGAGTTATTGATTTCAGTGATGCATGCAACAATCTTAAACAGGTGCTGGATCAGGTAACCGATGATGCTGATTATACCGTCATTACTCGACGGGATGCAGAGGACGCGGTGCTAATGTCGCTGGAGAGCTTCAACAGTTTTGTAGAAACGTTTCATCTGCTGAAGTCGCCAGCCAATATTGCACATCTGGCAAAGTCCATTGATCAGTACCGTAACGGTGGTGCTGTGGCACGGGAAATGGTGGATGAGTAGGAAACTGGCCTGGACGGACGAGGCTTGGCAGGATTATCTCTATTGGCAAACACAGGACAAAAAAACTCTCAAGCGCATTAATTGTTTGATAAAAGATATCCAACGCGATGATCCATTTTCCGGGTTGGGAAAGCCCGAATGCCTAAAGGGACACCTGTGTGGCTTCTGGTCAAGGAGAATTGATACGGTCAACAGGTTGGTGTATGCCGTGGAAGACGAATTGATTGTTATAATTTCGTGCCGGTATCATTACGTTGCCTGACAACGTTGAAACGGTACCGACTCTCTATCTGCCGGGATAGTTGATATTTATGGAGCATCAGCGACAACAACATCTGCTCGAGCGGGTGGCGGTACTCAAAGCACTGGCCCACCCCAGTCGGTTGTTTATCGTCGAGGAGTTGGCACGCGGTGAGCGCTGCGTGTGTGAGTTAACCAAAATGATTGGCGCCGATGTGTCGACGGTGTCCAAACACCTGGCGTTGCTGCGCCGCGCCGGTTTGGTAATTGATGATAAGCGCGGCAACCAGGTGTTTTACCAGTTGCGCACTCCGTGCATTCTCAATTTTTTCGGTTGTATCGAATCAGTGCTGCAGCAACAGCGTTCCGAGCGTATGCGACTGTAATCTGATAACTTGTAAAATTGTAAAAGGGTATAAACAGCAACGCCCGGCTTATGTGAGTATGTCAGCCGGGCGTTGTCTGATTTTATCTGCATGCAGCAGGTTATTCAGTTTTTTCCTCCCGCTCTTTTTCTGTTGCCGGGGCTGAGGTTTCCTCCCGCCCCAGTTCAAGGATCACTTTGGTGTAGCTGCCGTATTTGCTGCGTGCATAGGCGTGTAGCAGCCAGTCCATTCCCTCGTTCATGGCGGTGAAGGTTTTGCTGGTGGTGGGCAGGGTCGCCGCCGCCTTGACGCTGTCATCCAGTTTGGCCACAACCCCTTCACTGTTTCTGGTTACTGTGCCGATGGGGGTTTTGTCGTGATCGGCGGTATATACCTTGTAATGGTTGGCGTTGCCACCTACGCGATAACGTAGTACCACACGCGCCTGCAATCGTTCCTTCTGTAATTGACGGGTGGCCATATCGATGCGCGCCATGGGCACGTCTTCGCCAGCTTCCCGTTTCTCTTCACTGGCGCGTGCCAGCAGCTTCTTCTGAACCTCCAGCGCCTCGCGGTACCAGCGAATTGCCTTGTTGTAATCCTGCACCTCACCTTTGCCGTAATAGTAATAGTCGCCCAGCATCAGCGCCGGTTTGATATCTTTACCGGCTTCTGCCGCCTCGTGCAGCCACTTCTTGGCGTTGTCGTAGTCGCCTTCGTCGTTGTAGCGGTAGGCGAGGGTACGAATGGCTGGAAAGTATTTGTGTTTTGCCGCCTGAACGTACAGCTTGTGTGCAGTAGCGCCGGGATTATCGGTGGTTATGATGCCTGCTTCTATCAATTTGGCCAGGTTGAACAGCAACTTGCCGTCGCCGCCTTTCTCCTGCGCTATGGCCTTGTAGGCGCGGTTGAACAGTTCTTTGGCGGCGGTGGGGTTTTTGTGCAGCCGCTTACTCAGGCATTTATATGCCTCGCTGTCGAGACTGGCGTATCCCGCCGGCAGTTGCGGCATATAACACTCCGCCAGCAATATTTCGGCGCGCGGATACTTGTGCTCTACCGCCACACGCAGGAAATCAAGGCCGGTCTGTTGCAGTTCTGCCTTGTCGCGGCAGGAGAACTCCTTGCCGCGTTCGTAATAATCGGCGGTGGAACATTTCCAGCACATTTTGTAGCCGTAGTTGTACAGTACCGCACCACCGGCAACAGCCAGGCAGCAGATAAACAGGACTATGTTTTTGATCAGTTTTTTTCGTGAACTCATCGCTTTATATCCTCCGCACCTGATGGCGGGCGCGTAATCAGTTTCAGCCTAGCCTACTATTTGTCTCCGGCACGCAAATCGTGGGCGTTGCCGTGGCAAGCGTCACAGCCGGAGAAATCTCCCAGCATCTCCTTGTTGTGCGGGGTGTCGTGGCACTGCTGGCAGGTGGGGATGTTGCCGTGTTCGTCGGCGTGGCAGAACACGCAGTTGAGCTCGGCATGAGCCAGATGCCCGCTACTCAGTTTTTTTGCCTCGTCGGCGTGGCAGCCGGCGCAGGGGGTGTTGGGAATGTCGTCGCTGTAGAGCATGATGCTCACGTTGTGTACCGGATGGCACTGCATACACCCCTGGCTGCTCTCAAACTTGGAGTGCGGTTCTTCGTGGCACTCGGTGCATTTGGGCAGGTAGCCGTGTTTGTCGTGGTGGCAGTCGTTGCAGCTTAAATCGGAGTGGGCGCTTTGCTGCTGCATCTGTTTGGCCGGT
>JAMOOS010000280.1 GCA_027065245.1 Desulfuromonadaceae bacterium
GAGCAGAATATAAAAATAACCTATCCCATTGACCTGCATATTGCCGATAAATTGTTCCAGCTCAACTGTCAGTCGCCCCCTGCCGGAGATGACAGTCTGCGTTCATTTTTCACCAACAAGGTGGCTGTTATTATCGGCGGCAGCGCCGGAATAGGCGCCAGTCTGGCAGCGCTGTTGCGCTCGTGGCAAAGCACAGTAGTAAGTGGCGGGCGCAATTCACACCCGGCAGTTGACGTGACCGACGCAGTAAGTGTCCGCCAGTTTATTGATGCCGCTGTATCGGCACACGGCAGGATTGACTTTGTTATTAACTGCGCCGGGGATCTGATACGCCGCGATATTGAATTTATGACGGCCTCGCAGTGGCGCGATATATACCGCGTCAACGTGGAGGGCTGCTTCAATGTCGCCCAGGCGGTTATCCCTCATTTCCGCCGTCAGCAGAGCGGTTCTCTGTTGTTTGTCGGCTCCAGCTCCTACACCCGTGGCCGTGGCGGCTACGCTGCCTACAGCAGCAGCAAGGCGGCGGTGGTAAATTTCTGCCAGG
The DNA here is from genome assembly GCA_027065245.1 of Desulfuromonadaceae bacterium. Classification (GTDB taxonomy): domain Bacteria; phylum Desulfobacterota; class Desulfuromonadia; order Desulfuromonadales; family Desulfuromonadaceae; genus Desulfuromonas. The sequence goes on from JAMOOS010000280.1 coordinate 548, forward strand.
CATTGGCAGAGGAGCTGGCGCCTGTTGGCGCACGGGTTAATGTGGCCAGCCCGGGCCGGGTTAAAACCGGTTTGCGTGTGCGTAACTTCGGCCTTGAACCGGAGGGGAGTCTGCTGTGCCCCGACCATGTTGCGCGGCAGATGGCGGCAGCACTGGTAACGGAGACCACCGGCAGCGTATTTGATATCACATAAACCGGGACGAGATGAAACCAACTGACAACCAGACAAACCGAACCACCATAATAGACGGTCTGCCGCTTAAAACCTGGTGGGCAACCCTGCTGGTACTGCCGCTGAGTGTGCGCCTGATACACTGGCTGGTAAACAAAACTACCATCAGCCCCAACACCATTACCGTTATCGGGTTGTCACTGCGCCTGCTGACAGCAGCGCTGTTTGCCGTGGGGACACCGGAAACATTGATGGGCGGAGCTCTGGCCTACATTGCCGCCTATGTGTGCGACTGCAGCGACGGTGCCGTGGCCAGAATCACCGGCAAAACCTCGGAATTTGGCCGCTATCTCGACCACGTTTCCGATCTGGCCGGTGACATCATCATTCTGCTGGCTCTGGCCTGGTCACAGCACTGTATAAACCAGCCGTGGCTGTGGGCCATGGTTTTTATGCATGTGGCCGAATGCTACATCAGTTATCTGAGCGGATTTGTCCTCGCCAGCCACAACGGCACGTTAGGCGATGTAGCACCGCTGCGCTGGTTTAACCGCTATCGTAGCTGGTTTTTCCGCCGCAATCTAAAATCGTTTCTCTCTTTTCCCGACTACACTGCGCTGGTGTTTGTTATCTGCCCGCTGCTGGGTGTTGCCGCCGTTGGTCTGCACTGGGGATTTTATCTGTTGCTGGCGGTGTGCCTGTATACGGTGTTATCCACCTTCGCCAGTATTCACAGCGTGGAGAAGCGTTTTCCCTGATTTGATCGTGCCTCCACCAACGAGAAACCTATGAACCAATCCCTGTTTATCACCAAAAATAGCCTGCTGATACTGCTGTTCACCTTGTGGCTGTGCTTTTTTACCGGCCCCAACTACCTGTTCGGCGGCCTTACCTTTGCCGCCATTGCCGTGTATCACCTGCTCACCGACCGCCGCTTCAGCGCTGAACATATTGAAGCCTCCGGGTTGATGAATCTCCATCTGGGCGTATACCTGCTGTTGTGCACCGCCTTGGTGTGGGCCACCACCGGCGTTGAGGAGAGTAATTACTGGATTGTCTATTTTCTCCCCGTTATTGTTGCCGCCAGCAATCTTACCCTGTGGCGCACCATGCTCACCTGCCTGGTGGCGTCGCTGCTGTTTCTGTTGACGGTGCGCTACGCTACTACCACACCGGACAATCTGCTCAGCAATGAGCTGGCCGAGTTTCTCACCCTGTGCACCACCTTTTTTGTTGTCGGCGTGGTGGTGAACAGTTTTTCGCAACAACATCGCGATCAACTGGCGCAGCAGAAGCGTCTTAACGAGCGCCTGCGCGAGCGCAGCGCCGAGCTGCAAAAATCTCTGGACAAACTGCGCGAGACCGAGGAAATTCTGCGCCGCAAGGATCGCCTGGCGGCACTGGGGGAGATGGCCGCCGGACTGGCGCACGAAATCCGCAATCCACTGGGGGTTATCTCGTCGTCGTCGCAGTTGCTGCGCAGCCGTTTTGATGCCGATGATAACGCCGCCCAACTGCTCAACGTAATCCGCGAGGAGAGCAGCCGCCTCAACGCTTTGGTAAACGATTTTCTCAAGTTCGGCCATCCCGCCCAGCCACAATTACTTCGCCAGGATGTTGCCGCCCTGGTACAGCGGGCGGTGGATCACCTGTACACCATCGCTGTGGCACGCAATGTGCAAATCTGTTGCACGTTGCCCGACACGCCGGTGGAGCTTGAAGTGGACGGCGATATGCTGCAGCAGTTGCTGCTCAACCTGCTGCTCAACGCCATCGAGGCCTGCAGCGATCAGGGGCGGGTCAGAGTAACGGTGGAAGACCAGGATCAGCAGATATGCATAGTGGTCGATGATAACGGCTGCGGTATCGCCGCAGAGATTATGGCGACAATTTTCAACCCGTTTTTTACCACCAAGGCTGATGGCACCGGCCTGGGGCTGGCCACCTCGCACAAGATTGCCGAGATGCACGGTGGCGAAATACAAGCGGAAAGCATACAGGGAGAAGGCAGCTGCTTCCGGGTAATTTTGCCCAGACAGCGCCAGTGACAGCAATGGACAACATTCTGGTTGTTGACGACGAAAAAAACTATCTGCTGGTGCTGCGCCAGTTACTGGAGAACTCCGGCTACCGGGTATTCTGCGCCGCCAATCCCAACGCGGCGCTAAAGGTGCTGGAGCAGGAGCAAATCGACCTGGTGCTTTCCGATCTGAAGATGCCGCAGATGTCTGGTCTCGATTTCATGCGCCGGGTGCGCGAGGAGATCGCGCCGTTGCCGTTCATCATCATTACCGCGTTTGCCACCGTTACCACCGCCATCGAAGCAATGAAAAACGGTGCCTGCGATTACCTGCTCAAACCGTTCGACAACGATGAAATACTGCTGGTAATAGACAAGGCACTTAAACTGCAGCGGCTGCAGAGCCAGAACCAGATGCTGCGCCGCCAACTGGCGCACAACAAACACAGCCAGATTGTCGGTGAAAGTAACGCCATCAAGCATCTGCTGCACCAGATGCAGCAGGTGGCACCGGCACGCACCTCCATCCTCATCTGCGGTGAAAGCGGCACCGGCAAAGAGCTGGTAGCGCAGGAACTACACCGCCTCAGCCCCCGCCGTGATAACGCCATGGTATCGGTCAACTGCGCCGCTTTTGCCGAAAACCTGCTCGAAAGCGAACTGTTCGGCCATGAGCGCGGTGCCTTTACCGGCGCAACGGGACGCAAAATCGGCCTGCTGGAAGCGGCGAACGGCGGCACGCTGTTTCTCGACGAAATCGGCGAGTTCCCCCTGCCGTTACAAGCCAAGCTGCTGCGGGTTCTGCAGGATAAGCGCTTTCGCCGCGTCGGCGGTGTGGCCGAAATAGAGAGCGACGTCCGCATCATTGCCGCCACCAACCGCGACCTTGAGCAGATGATTGACGCCGGTACCTTTCGCGACGATTTATACTACCGCCTCAACGTGGTAACGCTGCAGGTGCCGCCTTTGCGCCAGCGCAGCGAAGATATCCCCCTGCTGGCGCTACTGTTTTTGCGCCGTTACGCGCGCGAATGCGGGCGAACGGTAGATTCCATCAGCGCCGAAGCGCTGCAGGCACTGTGTACTTACCACTGGCCCGGCAATATCCGCGAGCTGCAGAACGTGCTGGAACGCGGTGTGCTATTCTGCGACGGTGACGAACTGCTGCCCAGCCACCTGCCCCTCACCCTCATCGACGAGACCGATGGCGTGGATATGCCCACTATCCCCGTCGGTAACGGTAAAACCCTGCCGGAAATTCTCGAAGCGGTAGAAAAAAACCTCATCGAGCAGGCGCTGCGCCAAGCTGCCGGAGTCCAGGCCCAGGCCGCCGCCAGCCTCGGCATAAGCCGCAGCAATCTACAATACAAGCTAAAAAAATACTCCCTGCTGTAAAACGGTCATGTCAAAAATATCGGCACCATCCTGCCTGAACTACGCCGTCGCGTAAAAAAATTTATACACACCTGATGATATCAGCGGGATACTACTTGCCCATTGCCTAAGCCTGTTTTCCAGCTGTCCGTTGATACTTGCCAGCCGACAACCACAAAACCGAGATAATTTTCCGCAACCAGCGTGCAAAAACACAGCTGCCAAAAGAGGCATCGCTCCGGCGTATCAATTTTGCCGCAGCGGTAAAAACAACGTAAAAAAAGCTGTACACAACAAACAACGGAAAAAGAAAAAAGTCAACAATTCAAAGATATTATAGCGTGGCAAGTTTTTTGCTCACGTAACATACCCCGATGGCACTGTGGCGCAACAACAACAGGGGCCCAATCAGATATGGAGGTATTTACGTGCACAGAAAACAGTTTATACATGCGCTATGGTCACGTCTGGCGACGGCAGCGCTGGTGCTGACACTGTTTATCGTCTTGAGCGTTGCGACCCGTCTGCTACTGTGGTGGTACAGCTACGCCCAAACGGACAACCGGCTGGTAACGGTGGCGGCCATGCTGGCTGTCGGCCTGGTGTATGACACGATGGCGGCGGTGTATTTTGTCGCGCCACTGGCACTGTATACCTTGCTGGTGCCGCAACGGTTGTACGCACAGCGCTGGCACCGACGGTTAGTGCTGCTGACACTGCTGGGAACCATCAATCTGCTGATATTCGGCGCGGTGGCCGAGTATGTGTTCTGGGGTGAGTTTGCCAAACGCTTCAATTTTATTGCTGTCGACTACCTGGTCTACACCCACGAAGTTATCCACAATATTATTGAATCGTACCCGATTCCACTGATTTTCACCCTGATTTTTATCGTCTCCTGCGCCCTGTTCTGCCTGTTGTGGCAACGCTGTTCCTGGTTGCACCAGCCGTCGCCCCCAAGTGCCGGGCTGCGGGCGCGCCTGGCAGCCGCCGCCCTGGTGCTGGTGCTGCCGCTGTTGGCGTTCAATATTTTTGACGGCCAGCCCCTGACACAGGTGTGTGCCAACCAGTACAACAACGAACTGGCCAAAAACGGTATATACGCGCTCTTTTCCGCTTTTCGTCACAACAGTCTCGATTACAACAAATTCTATTGCGTGCGCGATCTGCGCGGGGTGCTGAACAATTTGCGCCGCCTCACCGGCCTGAATGAGCAGGCACGCAAGCAGGTGGATAATCCCGGCGCGGAACAGTATCCCAACGTGATGCTGATTATGGTGGAAAGCCTGAGTGCCAAGTATATGGGAATTTTCGGCAACAAACTCGGCCTCACCCCTCATTTGGATCGTCTGGCGCGTAAGTCTCTGTTTTTCGACCAGATGTACGCCACCGGCACCCGCACCGTACGCGGCATGGAGGCGGTGGTGCTATCGCTGCCGCCCACGCCGGGCCGCAGCATCGTCAAACGCCCTGATTGCCACAATATGTTTTCCAGCGGGTTTATCTTCCGCCAGCGTGGTTACGAAAATAAATTTATCTACGCCGGTTACGGTTATTTTGACAATATGAACGATTTTTTCTCCCACAACGGTTTTTCCGTAGTGGATCGGAGCGATTTTTCCGCCGATGAAATTACCTTTGCCAATGTGTGGGGCGCCTGTGACGGCGATCTATTCAACAAAGTGCTCAAAGAGGCCGACAGCTCCTGGACAGCGCACAAACCGTTTTTCCATTTCGTCATGACTACCTCCAATCACCGCCCCTACACTTATCCCGGCGGTAAAATTGACATCCCCTCCCACAGCGGCCGCCACGGCGCGGTAAAGTATACCGACTACGCCATCAACCATTTTATCGAGCAGGCGCGGCACAAGCCCTGGTTTGACAACACCATCTTTGTGATAGTGGCCGATCACAACGGCGGCAGCGCCGGGAAAACAGCCTTGCCGCTGTGGCGCTATCGCATTCCACTGCTTATTTACGCCCCGGCGCTGATAAAGCCGCAAGTGATTCACAAGCTCTCCAGCCAGGTGGACATAATACCCACCTTGTTCGCCCTGCTGGGCTGGGATTACCCCAGCGCCTTTTACGGTGACAACATCCTCGCAACCGGCTTCAAGCCCCGGGCGTTTATCAGCACCTACCAGAAACTCGGCTTGGTACGTGACAACAAACTGGTGGTTCTCTCGCCCGACAAGAAAGCGCGCGAATACGCCATAACCGCCGCCAAACTGACCGGCAGCGACTATCAGCGCCTGGAACCGCTCAACCAGGATATTTTCGACGCCATCAGCTATTACCAGAGCGCCAGCTATTTTTACCGCCATCATCTCAACCGCTGGCCACAAATTGGAAAACAACGATGAAGAGTATTTGTCTGGCAACGCTGCGTGGTTATTTTACCTTGGTGTACATAATCGTTCTGGCGACATTAGCCCTATTTGCCCAAGCGTTGCCGTCAGCACCGCTGCCGGTACAAGTGTTCATGCTGGTGGCAGTGATAGTGTATCCGCTGGTGTATATGACACCGGCCATACTTTTACCTATACTGATCGTGCTGGCTGGCAGCTGCGCCAAGCCATGGCGATGCCGGATAGCGTTGGCAATAGCGTGGTTGGGCGGCGCTATGCTACTGGTGTTCCTCTATGCCGATTATCGCTTGTATCAGCTATATGAGTACCATTTTAACGCATTTGTCTGGAATATCATCACCACCCGCGGCGGCATTGCCTCTTTGGGTGCCACCGCCGCCAGCATGCGCACCTTTGTGCTGGATATCAGCATAGTGCTGATAGTCAACACAC
>JAMOOS010000281.1 GCA_027065245.1 Desulfuromonadaceae bacterium
CTTTGACATTTCCCGCCGGCAGCAGCAGCGCCAGCACTATCAGCCAAACCACACCAGCCCCCAGTTCTCACCACGCAAAAACAGCGCTACCAGGGTAAGCCCCAGAATTATCACACTGCAGCCGATCACCAGCCAATTGACAGCTTTCTGATCATCCGGCAACCAGCGTGCCCGCTGCGCCACCGCACAGCCCGGCCACCACGGCAGCAGCACCAGCGCCACGGCAACCAGCAAAGGCAGGTAAATAAGCACCGTGCCATAACTCACCAGTTCCTGCATCCACACCAGAAACCACGCCGCACGGGATGGATTAGGCACATGGGCAATGTCAGCCGCGGGCTGTAACGGTGCCGGCACCAGCACTGCCAGCGTCAGCACCACCACTGTTACCACGGCGACACAACGGCGGATCAGGCGGTAAAATACCGGGTCACTGTTTATATAGCGATCACTCACAGGTACGGTAACACCCCTTTTTGTCGGCGAATATGATAAAAATGCAGCAAACTGAGCAGGGCAATTGCCGTAGGCAGCAATAGCACATGCATCACATAAAAGCGTAGCAGCGACTGCGACGACCCTACCGCGTCCGGCACCAGAAACGCCGCCAGCATTTCACCGCCGGGCACCACTTTTACTACTTCCATGCCGGTTTGTGTTGCCCACAACGCCAATTGATCCATGGGCAACAGATAGCCAGTGTAGCCGGAAAACATTGCCAACCCCAGCAAAGCACAGCCGATAAGCCAGTTCATCTGCCGTGGTGGACGATAGGCACCGGTAAGCGCCACCCGCAAACTGTGAAGAAAAACCAGCGCCAGAAACAAATTGGCACAATGGCGATGGAGACTGCGCAGAAAACAGCCGCCGAACACCTGTTCTTCCAGATGAACAACAGAAGCGTAGGCCCTGGCGCTATCGGGCTGATAATATAGCGCCAGCAGCACACCGGAACAGACCAGCAGCAAAAACAAGGTAAACGCCATGCCGCCGAGGCAGAAGGTATAGGTAATCTTGAGATTATTCTCCCGTACAGCCCGGGGGAACAGATGACGGACAAAATCGTCAAACATGATGGTCCCCGCAGCGACTAAATACCAGCCAGTAATCACCGTCGCGCTGCAGACGCAGCTGTGTTAACGCCCTAGTCGCCGGGCCGCGCCGTACATTACCCCGGCGATCAAACACGCTGCCATGGCAAGGACAGCGCAACACATCGGCGGCGACATTAACAGTGCAGCCAAGGTGGGTACACACCAGGCTCAAGGCATATACGCTGCCGGCCTCACGCACTATGGCAAAACGCTCGTTGCGGTACACCAGCGCCCCGCGCGGCGGGATATCGGCATCGGCCACACGCGCCAGCCGCTGCTCTCTTGTGCCACTTTGCCGCAAGTAACGACCGAGAAACCACCAGCCGCCACCAAGCAGTGCTAGTATGCGCAGGAAGGTGCGTCTGTTTTGAGAAATTCGCGCCATTTTTCCACATATTTCCGCCGATACAGCGGTGTTTTGCTGTGCAAACGTTGCCAGCGTGCGGCAGGATAGAATGAGCCGTTGACCACCTGCTGCCCCTGCTGGCGCCAGAAACTCTCCAGATGCAACCCGTCCAGATCGGGCCGCAAGCGGCGTTTATCCAGCGGCTGCAACAAAAAACGTCGCCTGTTAGCGTGGCAACTGTCACACATGGGTACGGCACGCCTTATGGTGTGCGGCGCAAACGCCTTCCACTGCGCCAGCAGCAGACGGTTCTCTTCGCCCTGCGGACGATTGTCGCGCATGGCGGAGTAATAGGCGATAAATTGCGGTCGCAGCGGCGCAACCTTGCCACTGGCGTTCAACCCCAGCGGCGGCGCGTCCTGACGCCGCATATAGGCGCTGCGGATATAGTTGTTCTTTTTATCCGCTACGCGAAAATATTCGCCATTGCTGCTGTTTTCACTACGAATATAAAACGTTCCGTATTCCTGTGCCGCCCAGGCGGCGTGACAGGCGGAGCATTCCATTTGTTTCAGATGGGCGGCAATGCTGTGCTCTATAATCCGCTTATCCGGTTCATGACAAGTGCGGCAGGTGGCGGAGCTTTTATCGCCACGCACCAGACTGGCCATACTGTGACAATCTGCACAACCCATGCCTGCTTCCGCATGGATGTCGGCGCGCATCTTCAGATAATACCGCCCCTGCGCCCTGGGCCCGCGCTGGTAGCGCACACTATCCTCACGCGGTGCGCGACCGGCAAAATCCCAGCCGACAAAATAGCCGTTATGACAGCGATAGCACTGTTTAGCACCGGGTAAAATAACGGCATGGCCACTACCGTGGCAATCTGAGCAAGCGGCTAGATGGCACCCGGAACAGTTGGTTGAGAAAAAGTCTTTATCCGCCCGCCCCCAGCTGCGCCGACAAAACTCCTTTTCGCCGCTGCGACTGGCCATCTTGCCGCTGAGGATAGCCTGCTGCTGACGATGACAGCGCGCACACACAGTGTTAGCGCCAGTACCTGCGTGGCAATCCCGGCAATGCAGTTGCGCGTGTACCCCGCTCAGGCGCACGTTATGACAAGAGCTGCAACTGCTGCCGTCAGTCGCCGGACACGGCGCGGCGCTGGCAACCATCGTCACCAGCACGGCGCAGACAAGCATCGAGACGAGCATAATCGAGGGGGCGCTGATAGACAGGATCTTTCGCATCATCATGACAAACCAGACATTGATTGACCGCCAGCACCCGACGCACTTCGGCGGCATTGAGAGGCCGACTGTGTTCGCGCACCACAGCGGCAAAGGATTTGATACGCCCGGCACGCATCACCATGTAGCCATCAAGGGGCAAATCGTCACCCTGTTCACACAACAATGTCACCTCAATACTGCGCCCGCGCATGCCGCCCTGACCGAAACCGAGAAACTGCGGATTGGCGTGACACTCGCTGCAACCGGGAACGGCAGTGCTGCTGTTGTGGGAATATATGGGCGCGAAGCGGAGCTGTTTTTTAGCGCGAAAGCGGCTCACATCCTCACGCCGCACCGTGGTGCCGGTTTCATCCACCACGGTGACAAAGGTCTGGCATCCGGGCGTTACCGGCGCGATTTTACCACGCTGATCCAGCGCCAGAGGGAAAGGATACACACGACGGTAGTCCTCCCGTTCGGCAAAACGCCCCGGCGTCATCTCGTTGCGGATAAAGTCTATGCCCAGCCGGGTTTTGTCGTAACTGGTATGGCAGCCAAAACACTGCGGCACCGCCGCACTGTGGCAAGCGTAACATTCCAGTCGGCCATGCCCGGCAATACGGTGCACAGCGCTGCCGGTTATCACCTTGCTGATATGCTCACGCCCGTCACGCTTGCCCACCAGCACCACGCGACCATCGCGGTAATACACGTTGGAATAGGGGCGCCCTTTGGCGGTAAGCACCATAACATCGCCATTTACCGCGCCGCGCCGGTAGCTGCGTCCTTCACGCAGCGGCGCGGCGTGCTCCCGCCGCAACACCTTATGCCGCGGTGCCTCAGCGCCGCTACCGTGGCAATCCTCGCAGCTGATTTCTGTCTGCTGATACATATTGCCGTAAGCGTAGCCGTCTCCCATCACATCGCGGGAAGTGTGGCAATCTATACATTCCATGCCGCGCCGCTGGTGGATATCGGCCTGAATGTGACTGATATTACGCCCGCCGCTGATCATATTGGCGGGAAAGGCCTGCCGCACCGGCACCGCGCCGTTATTGCCGTCGTTCCAGCCGCGATAGCTCAACGCGATACGACCACTGCGATTGTGGCAGTGCAGGCACACATCGTCGCCTGGCAGCGCCTCCATCCGGTGACTGGCGCTGTAGGGCCACTTGCCACGCACGGTGAGATCGCGGCCTTGGTAGGTGGCATCTGCATTAAAGGGAAAATGGCAGGCGGCGCAACCGGCGGCATGCGACGCGCGCCACGACTGCCGGGATTCAATACCTACATGGCACAGAGAGCAGTATTTGCGATACAGCTCTCCGGCCAGGTTGTCCAGAGATGCCACCGGCAGCAGGTGCAGCGGGGTACCGTCAGCGGCAAATGTATCGGCGCCAGCAGTAGCGTAGACGCCTTGTTCGCCCCCCTCCCAGGTGAGACGAATATTGCGGATAAAACCGCTGTTGGTAAACATCAGATTGGCCTGCATACGCCGCAACTGGAACGGATGGCAACGCCCACAGCTATCCTGCCAGTACTGCGGCTGCGCCGGGTTACGCGGCCCAAGCATCTGTTCGTGGGCAACCTCTTTACTTGTCGCCGCCGCAGTACCGGCGTGGCAACTTACACAGCCGCTGTGGTTGGGAGAAACATCTTCCAACTGAGCATGACAGCTACGGCACCCGGCCCGCTTCCGGCTCCGGTCGGCATACCATGCACCGCCCAGCACCGCCGCTACAGCCAGCGTCACAGCAATAAGCCACCACCACCGTTTCATCCCGTCACCGCTTTATGGCGATCCAGGCATTTTCCAGCAGATCGCCACTTATTTGCGGCAATGGATTCGGCAAAATGCACATCAGACGCAACTCTACCGCCCGCAGCACCACACCGGTATAAGTGATGGCCGCAGTATAGACATCCTGACGGCGCAACACACCACTATCCATGCCAGCACTGATAATAGCACGCACTTTTTTAAATGGCTCGGTAAAACAGATGGGCGTAGTATCGCGCATAAATTCATCATGCTTCATAAACAGCATGTATTCCATCATCACCGCTTCCCGTTCCACCAGATCAAAGCACAGATAGCCAAACGCCTCTAATTGACAACGAATGTCATCTACTCCTTCCAGCCGCTGCAGAAACATATTCTGAAACTTTGCCAGCGTATCCTCGTGAATACGCCGGGCCAGATTCTCCTTACTGCCGAAATAGCTGTAGATGGCACCGGTACTCACGCCGGAAGCCTTGACAATAGCGGGCACCGAAACATTGTGATAGCCACGGCTGACAAACAGCTCCCGTGCTACTGTCAGCACTCGCTCCATCTTGCTATTGATATTATCACGTCTTGCGCGCTTAGCTATCATGACTGTTTTTCCTGCTGTTACTGTGGTTGGCGACTATTTGATCTGCGCCAACACCACACCCGGTCGTGCCATATCACAAATAGCGGCATATCCGCCCTCGAGTACACGTACATTATCGTACCCTTTGCTGCGCAGATAAGTATACGCCACCGCCGCCCGCACCGAATGGGGGCAGAAAATCCCCACTACACCAGCACGGGGAACCTGCTCACAGCACTCCGGCAGGGTGTGTAACGGGATATTGATGCTTACCAGCTTATGGTGGGCAAACGGCAGCGGCAGCGTAGCCACCTCCTCAGCACTGCGAACATCGAGTAGCACCGCGTCGTCAGCGGCAAACAACTGCTCTACCGTAATCTTGTGCCGGGCCGAACCGACAAAAGCCAGATCCATCTGTTGCAACACTTTGTCAAGACTGTCCATAGCTGTTCTCCTGATACTGTAGCCAAGGTGAAAATATCATGTTTTATGCCGAATCCGCCAGCAATTGTGGATCCGTTTGTTGCGGGCGAAATCGCGCGGCAGGGTGGCGGCGGTAATATCCTCCAGCACAAACTCTGCTTCAAGAACCGTCCGTTCCATTTTAAAACGGCGCATATTGTTGGAAAAAATCATGGTTCCGTCGCGGTGGAGCAATTTCATACTCAAACGGATCAGTTCCACATGGTCGCGCTGGATATCCAGGGCATCAGCCATTTTTTTGGAATTGGAAAACGTGGGCGGATCGAGAAAGATAACCGCGTAATCGCCCTGCTGCCGCTGTCTGAGCCACTGCAGGCAATCGGCGCACACCACCTGATGCTGCGGCGGGGTAAAACCGTTCAGGCGCAGATTGTCCCGCGCCCAGGCACAATAAGTAGCCGACATATCCACACTGGTAGTGGAACTCGCCCCGGCTGCCGCCGCGTAAACGCTGGCGCTGGCGGTATAGGCAAATAGATTGAGCATGGCGCCGCCGCTAGCTAGATCAGCCACCATGGCGCGGGTAATACGGTGATCGAGAAACAGTCCACTGTCCAGATAATCACTCAGATTCACCAGAAAGCGCAGGCCGTTCTCCGTTACTTCAAAACGCTGACCGCTGTTGTCGTGGCGCTGGTACTGCTCACTGCCGCGCTGGCGCTGGCGGGTTTTAACGTAGATGGCGCTGCTGTCCAGCTTTAGCAGTTGCGGCAGCAACGTAACCACCTCACGCAACCGACGGCGCGCCACATTGCTGTCCACCGTCGTCGGCGCCTGGTATTCCTGCACATGCACTTTGTCGGCATAAATATCGATGGCCACGGCATACTCCGGCAGATCAGCATCGTAAAGACGATAGCACTCAATGCCGTTACGCCGCGCCCAGCGGCCGATATTCTTAAGGTTTTTGCGCAGGCGGTTGGCAAACATCTGTGCGCCGTCGCTCAACCGCTGTAACGGTGCCAGACCGTGGCTGCCCGGCGGTGCCTGACGGTAGAAGTTCTCCGGTTCAACGACAAAATGGAGCAGCATACACTTGATGGCGCCATTGAAAAACATGTGTCGCCCGACGGCTCGCATACCAAGCTGACGACCAAACTCCTTATCCACGGTAAACAGCGCCGCTTTCCAGTGGATAAAATATTCGCGTAAGCGCCGCCCCAACAGGGCGTACAACTGCAGCAGCTGCTCGCGCTCGCCCAGACGCTCGCCGTAGGGGGGATTGGTAATCACCAGGCCGGGGCGACCGGCGACAAGATCGTCGCCAAAGGTAGCCAGATCGCGCCGCTCAAAATGGACATGACGCTGCAACCCGGCACGCTCGGCATTGGACCAGGCGTTTTTAATCGCCCCGGCGGCACAATCGTAGCCG